>CAIRWO010000167.1 GCA_903882345.1 Candidatus Omnitrophota bacterium
ATCCTGAATTTTACCCGTAACTGGCCGTCTGACGCTCTAATCAAAGTCCTGCCGGGAATAGAATTGACGCATTTGCCGCTTAACCAATTCAGGCCTTTAGTGGAATACAGCCGCTCAAAGGGAATTCAGATCATTGTCGGCCATGGCCAGACTCCGGCTGAGCCGGTAATCGCGGGAACCAACCGTGCAGCGCTGGAAGCAGGTATAGATATACTCGCGCACCCCGGTTTAATCACCGAGGAGGAGGTTAAGCTGGCTAAAGAAAAAGGGGTTTTCCTGGAAGTTACTGCCCGAAAGGGGCATGATAAAACCAACCGTCATGTTGCCCGGTTAGCGCTTGAGTTAGGGGCAAGGTTGATCCTTAATACCGACAGCCACTCACCGGAAGATATTCCTACCTATGAAAAAATGCTGCAGGTGGCTTATAAGGCCGGTATCAGCAAAAATAAGACAGAGAGTATTTTTGAAGATGTCCGCGAATTTCTTAAGACTAAGGGGGTGGAGGTATAATGATACGCAGAGTATTTATTGTTATTGTGTCGGTTTGTTGTTTTGTGGGTTTCCTGGGCTGTGTGGCACTAAAGAGCAAAGATACAACAAACCCGGCATTGCTTGAACCCCAGGCAATTGGAAAGTTCAGCGATGTACCGGTCCCGGTGGGTTTTAAATTGATCCCCCAAGAATCTTATTGTTTTGAGGCATCCGGCGTGCGTATGGGGCTCTTAAGATACCATGGTAAGGGCAATGCCGACTTAGTGGTTAATTTTTACCGGGAACAAATGGCAATGTATAACTGGAATTTATTGAATATAATAGAATACGGCCAGCGGATGATGAATTTTGACCGCGAGGCAGAGACTTGCATCGTCAATATTTCTCCTAAGGGCAGCGCAGTGGATATTACCATTGCCGTGGGGCCAAAATCTCAAAGCCCAGTCAAAAAAGGTAAGCCGGTAGTGAAATAACAGGCGTATTTATTCCATCATCTAGTTTAAAACTCTACGGATTAATTTCAACCTCTCACACGTGATACTCCTTCGGATACTGCTAGCTATTATTGGCATTATAATTAGTACCTTTGGTCAGTTGAACGCTGATGAGCCGCAACACCAGCAGGAACAGGGTGGCTATGCCATTGACCTGGAAAAGATCGTGGTCACAAACAAACGGGCAGCCGCTAGCCCGGATGAGGCAGCGGAAGACATAACCATCGTTGGAGAAGGTCGGATCGCTTCGTTTCCGGCAGAGAACCTAGGTGAAGCGTTAAGTTATGTCGGTGGCGTGGATATTGCGCCTAACAAAGGCTTTGGCGCGCAATCCGCGGTGAGCATACAAGGTTGTGATCCACGGCAGGTCAGGGTAATGATTGACGGGATTCCCTTGAATACTCAATCCTCCGGTGAGGCAAACCTCGCGGAATTCCCCCTGGAAAACATCGGCCGTATCGAAATAATCAAAGGTCCGGGATCCAGTGTCTGGGGCTCTGGCTTAGGCGGGGTGATTAACGTGATTACCAAGGATACGGGAAATACGCTTATCCCGAAAGGCAGCGTTAGCTCTTCTTTTGCCGGGTTCCACACTAACAAAGAGACAGCGGAATTATCGGGAAAAGTTTCCGGGTTAGGGTATTATCTACTTTCTAATTATCTGTCATCCGGCGGCAACGGCCCAAGAAGCGATACGTTGGAGAAAAACGCTTTCGGTAAATTATCCTATGACCTAAAGGCCAGTGGTAAGCTTTCCGCTGTTTTTGGGTACAACGGAGGAGATGTCAATACCGGATTTCCCGATTCTACCTGGCAGGCGCAGTCATACCGCGAGCGGTATGGAAAGATAGGCTGGGAGAATGACGTCGGCCCCGCAGGGCTTAAGGTCGATCTTAAGCACCTGAGGAAAGATATAGTCACTAAATACTTTTATACATCGTTTGATATAGATACGCCAGATGCGCGGATCACCACAAAGGATCTTCTTTATCAGCTAAGTCTTAATTCCAACTTCAGGCCGCGTAAGGTTGACCTTCTTGTGGCCGGGATGGATATTGATAATGACGCGGTAAAATCGAATACCTATCTTACTAAGGCCAAAAGCCTGAAAATTTACGCGCCATACGCCAACTATACCCTGAAACTAAACCCCTGGGATATAAATTTCGGCCTGCGCTATGATAATAACAGTGAATTCGGGGCTGATACCAGCCCTTCAATCGGCGCAGTATACCACTTTAAAAATTTACCTGATACGCTGGTGCGGGCGGGAATTTCGCACGCGTTTAACGCCCCGCCGTTGCTTTGGAAATATAACGACAACGGCATAAATACCATTGCAAATCCTGATTTAAAAGCAGAGCGCGCCATGGTTTATGAGGCAGGGCTGGAGACCCGGATCGTGCCTCGGCTCTGGTTTAAATTTTCACTCTACCGCTCTGATGTTAAGGACGCGGTCGAGACGGCGTATAATGATGCCAATCAATCCTATAAGAAAAATTTCCAGAAAGTAAGAAGACAGGGAATGGAACTTGAGTCCAGCCTGGAAATTTTCCACGGCCTGTTTTTTAAGGCAGGGGCGGGGTTTAATGATATTGAGGATCGGGCAACCCGCCGGATCATCAGGGGTGGCGGCAAGCCGCGCCAGAGTTTTAATACGTCAATAGAATACAAGGCTAAGTGCGGGCTTTCGGTTTCGCTTATCGGCTATTATAACCGCTGGAATGAATCGGCTGCTCTTGAGCCCAACGACAGGAAGATGCTCTGTGATCTTAAAATATCGCAGGATTGGAAAATGCTTAAGTTGTTTATGAATATCCATAATCTCAATAACAGCAAATACTGGGCAGATTCCTTTATCCCCATACCGCCGAGGTATTTTGAAGGAGGGCTTAGTATTAACTGGTAGAGTAAAATAATGCGTCCTGTTATAGCTATTATCCTATCGATGATGCTCTCTGCAGCAGTTTTAGAAGCTAAAGAAGTATCGCAAGATAAGCCGCGTTACGGAGGCACGCTGGTCTGGGGCGTTGCCTATAAACCCACCATTATTAATCCCATTCTTACTACACAAAGCGTTTCTGCGTCCTTGCAAGACCTGATTTTTAATCAGCTTATCCGTCTAAACGCAAAAGGCGAAATTGAGCCTGATTTGGCGCAGTCTTGGGAGATTTCCGATGACGGCCTTATTTATACCTTTCATTTAAGAAAAGGGGTTAAATTCCACGACGGTGTTGAATGTACTGCTGAAGATGTAAAATTTACTTTTGATAAGATTATTGATCCGCAGATAAACTCACCTTTCCGCCCTCCTTTCCAATTAGTGAAAGAGTTTAAGGCTATTGATAAATATACATTTGAAGTGGTTTTAAATAAACCATCAACGCCTTTTATTTATAATTTAATCCGGCCAATTGCGCCAAAGCATTTACTGGAAAACAGAGATCTTAAAAACACTGCTTTTAATTTTCAACCCATTGGTACTGGCCCATTTAAATTTAAAAGCTGGAGCAAGGATGATCAGATTATTTTAGAATATAACCCGGATTATTATGAAGGCCGGCCATATCTGGATAGGATTATCGTTAAAACATATTCTGATTCCCGGCAGCTCTGGTCAGCCTTGATGCGGCAGGAAGTGGATTTAGTGATGTTTATCGAGAGAGAGGATTATGAAGTTATTAAAAATGATCCGGCATTTAAAAATTATGCTGTTCCTATAGATTTTTACTATACTATTTATTATAATATTGAAGATCCTATTTTATCAGACTTAAAAGTTCGGGAAGCGATCGCTTATGGGATAAATAGGAAGTTTTTAATTGATAAAATCGCTTTTGGTTATGGCTTGGAGTGCAATGGTCCGTTTTATCCTGATTCAATCGGCTTTAATCCTGAGGTTAAGCCAATTGAATTTAATCCGGAAAAGGCAAAGCAGCTATTAGCCGAAGCTGGCTGGCAGGACTTGAATAAAGACGGAATATTGGAAAAAGAAGGAAAAGATTTGGAGATCCGCATGCTGGTAGATGAGCGCAGTGATGTATATCGTAAAATGGCGATGTTAATCCGTCAACAACTGCAGGAAATTGGTATAAGGCTTATTGTGCAGTTATATAATGATGACACAACGCTAACCAAAGATTTTTTAGAGCAGAATAAATCGCAAGCGCAGTTAAAATTATTG
>CAIRWO010000168.1 GCA_903882345.1 Candidatus Omnitrophota bacterium
ATATCGCAGCTGAGGTTTCCAAGGGGATCGCCAAGGTTTCACAGGATACGGGGCTACCGGTTATTTTCGGAGTGATTACCGCGGATACGATCGAACAGGCTGTGGAACGCGCCGGCACCAAGGACGGTAATAAAGGAAGCGATGCCGCGTTAAATGCCATTGAGATGGCTAACTTATTTGATAAGATAAAATAAATGCGCAGACGCACACAAGCAAGAATTTTTGCTTTACAGGTTTTGTACCAGATAGACATTACCGGCGACAATTGTTCCGACAGCCTGGCTAATTTTTGGCTGGCTATGGACGAAGCTCCAGACGCGCAGGTAAAAGAATTTACGGGCGAGCTCGTTAAAGGAACCGTGGAACACTTCAAGGCCATAGACGAGAAGATCGCCGATTATGCCACTAACTGGCAAATAAAGCGCATGGCCGTGATTGACAGGAATATCCTGCGCTTGAGTTGCTACGAACTGCTTTTTCGTGAAGACATCCCTCCAAAAGTTTCGATCAACGAGGCAGTGGATCTTGCCAAGAAATATTCCGGCCCGCAAGCGGGTAAATTCGTCAACGGTATATTGGATAAGATAAAGCCGGAAAGCGCTAACTAAGTAACCCTATGTCTTTTGCCGACCTTCATCTGCATACCAGGTTTTCCGACAGCACTTACACCCCGGAGGAACTTACGCGCCGGGCAGTGGAAGCAGGACTGTCTGCTATCGCGGTCGTTGACCATGATACTGTTTTGGGCCTGGAGCCGTCTATCGAGGCAGGAAAGGCATGTGGGCTTGAGGTCTTGCCCGGCATCGAACTGAGCACCGAACACGAAGGCAAAGAGGTGCATATCCTCGGCTACCTGATTGAACGCAGCTCTGAACCCCTGCTGAAAAAGCTGGAGTTTTTAAAACGCTGCCGTATTGAGCGTGTATACAAAATAACCGATAAATTAAAAGAGATGCAGGTGGAATTAAAACCCGAAGTTGTTTTCGATATCGCCAAAGAAGGCGTGCCGGGCAGGCTGCATATTGCCCAGGCAATGGTAAGGGAAGGCATCGTAGGCTCGATCTTTGAAGCCTTTAAGAAATATATCGGCGATAAATGCCCGGCTTATGTCTCCGGTTTTAAACTTACTCCTGCTGAAGGGATAAAATTGATCCGGGATTCGGCAGGCATACCGGTGCTTGCCCATCCCTACACGATGAATCGGGACGAATTGATACCTCAATTTGCCGCTTGCGGCTTGATGGGGCTTGAGGTCTACTATCCGGAACACAGCCAATCAATGGTTAATTTTTACCTGGGATTGGCGGAAAAGTACAATCTGCTGGTTACCGGCGGTTCGGATTGCCACGGGACGGTGAAGCCTAGCATAAAAATCGGACTGGTAAAAATACCGTATGAGCTGGTTGATAAATTAAAAGAGGCAAAAGAGCGGTTATGAAAAAGGGTGACCTATATTTTATGAACCTGGCAATGAAATTAGCCCTTAGGGCGAAAGGCAGGACTTCGCCCAACCCTTTGGTCGGCGCCGTAGTCGTAAAAGACCGGCAGATTATCGGTAAAGGCTATCATAAAAAGTCCGGGTCTGACCATGCGGAAATCGTTGCTTTAAATGAAGCCGCAGCCAGGGCAAAAGGCGCTACTCTATATGTTACGCTGGAACCCTGCGCCCATTTTGGCAGGACCCCTCCCTGCGTAAATAAAATAATTAAGAGCGGAATAAAAGAGGTAGTTGTAGGGATGATCGATCCCAATCCGTTAAATAACGGCAAAGGCATTGAATTGCTCAAGGAGCAGGGGATCAAGGTTAGGGTGGGGTTCCTGGAAGAAGAATTAAAAAAAATGAACGAGGTATTCATAAAATATATTACCAAACGCATGCCCTTTGTGACCGTTAAGGTTGCGCAGTCTTTAGACGGCAGGATAGCCACAAGGACAGGAGATTCTAAATGGATAACTTCTGACCGCTCGCGGCAATACGCGCACCGCCTGCGCCGCAATTTCGACGCGGTGATGGTTGGTATTAATACCGTATTAAGAGATAATCCCAGACTCGATGCCTGGTTTTCCAGCAAGCAGCCGGTGAAAATCGTAGTTGATACGCAGCTAAGCACTCCCAGTCACGCGAATATCTTTTCAAAGGGCGATGTTATCATCGTTACCTTGTCGGCAAGTTTGGGCCAGGAGACAGAAAACCGGTCAATATTAGCCAAAAAGGCCAAGATACTCGAGGTTAAAGAAAAAGACGGACAGGTAAACCTTAAGGATATGCTGAAAAAACTGGCAACTTTGGAAATAACCAATATTTTGGTTGAAGGCGGAGGGACTCTAATCGGCGCCCTGGTCGACGAAGGGCTGGTAGACAGAGTCCTGTTTTTTATTACTCCAAAGATCATAGGCGGCAAAGATGCGATAAGTTCGGTGATGGGCCGGGGGATCAGCCGCGTAGACAAGGCGATAAGGTTAAAAGAAGTGAAGCTATCGCGCATGGGTGAAGATTTCTTGATTGAAGGAAAATGTTTACGGGAATAATCGAAGAGTTAGGGCAGGTAAAAAATTTATCACGGCAGGGCAATGTTACTTTACTCGAGGTCGGGGTAAAGGCGGGTAACATTACCACAGATATGAAAATAGGCGATAGCGTTAGCGTTAACGGCGCCTGCCTTACGGTAGTGGATAAGAAGGCGGATGCCTTGCGTTTCCAGGCCATGCCGGAAACATTAAATATTACCAACCTCGGTAGCTTAAGGATAAACGAAAAGGTAAATCTTGAGCGTGCATTAAAGGTCGGAGACAGGCTCTCCGGTCACTTTGTCACCGGCCATATAGACTGCATAGGACTTATCCGCGGTAAAAGGCATTCCGCCGGTAATCTGGTTTTTGAGATCAGCGTGCCGGTGAAATTTATGGCCAATATCCTGGCTAAAGGTTCTGTGGCCATCGACGGCATAAGCCTGACTGTGGTAGCCAAGAAGTCCAATTCCTTCACCGTTTATATAATTCCCCATACCATCGAACATACGACTCTTAAATTCAAGGGTCCTTCGGATAAAGTTAATGTCGAATTCGACATCCTCACAAAAAAAGTCTAATCCTTGCCAAGTTTATTTTTTCTGATATACTAATAAATTAATGTTACAGACACTGCGCCTCTTGCAGAGGCGTAGTGCCGTTTTGCCTAAACAAAAATAACAGAGCAAAACGGGGCGTGGTCATCCTGCTTCGCAGGATTTCGCCACTAGACGAAAAAGATAGCGGGGCGTGGCTCAGTTTGGTAGAGCGCAGCGTTCGGGACGCTGAGGTCACAGGTTCAAGTCCTGTCGCCCCGACTTAATTTTATTGCAGGCATATGGCGTCAGCTAAGAAAATAACCGCAGGGAATTTCAAGCGCTACGGCTGGGTAATTGAATATCCTCATAAAACTTCCGCAGGAAAAAAGAAAAATCTCTTTCGCATCATCCTTAAAGAACGCGGCAATGTGGGCTGGAGGATCGCTTATCTTGTGGTCCGGGATAAGGAAATCACTAAGCTGGAGCAGCATCCTGACAGCCTTGAAAGTTTTGAGCCGGTTTCCGGTAGAAGCCTGCTTTATCTGGCCGCCGGTAAAGAAGCAAGTAAGATCGAGTGTTTCCACCTTAGCAAGCCGATAATCCTGAAAAAGGGCATCTGGCATGGCGTTGTTACTTTGGACAGAGAGTCGGAGATCAAAATAACCGAAAACGCGAAAGTAAAATCTATTTACTCTCCGCGGAAGGTCTTAAATGAATAAGAAAAGAATATTGCTGGTGGATGATGAGCCTGCCTTGTTGGAGTTGATGCAGATCCGCCTTGAGGCCAGCGGTTATGAAATCATACCTGCAAGCGACGGCCAACAGGCGCTTGATCTGGCGCGCAAGGAAATGCCGGAATTGATTATTCTGGATTTAATGCTACCTAAGGTTGACGGCTATAAAGTTTGCCGCGTGCTTAAATCTGATGACAGATATAAAAAAATCCCTATCTTGCTGTTTACCGCCCGTGCGCAGGAATCTGACAAAGAATTAGGCAAAGAAGCAGGCGCTGACGGCTATATCGTAAAGCCGTTTGAACCAAGCGCCCTTTTGGCCAAGATCAAGGAATTTTTGAAAGAATAACGGTTTGCTCTCTGCATAGAAACCCGCCTTTCGCCAGTTTTTCTGCTTCAAAATATCAAATAACAATGTATAATATGAGTAATTCCCATGAAAAAACAAGTCCACGTTTATTATAGCGGCATAGTTCAGGGCGTGGGATTCCGTTTTACGGCAAGAGACCTGGCCGGCGAGTTAGGAGTATCCGGCTGGGTAAGAAATCTTCCTGACGGCAGGGTAGAACTTACGGCAGAGGCGGAAGAAGACACGCTCGGCGATTTCTTGAAAAGATTATACGACTATTTTTCGCGTTATATCCACGATGTGGAGACCGAATGGCTCCAGGCAAAGGGGGAGCTGAAAGGTTTTGGTGTGGAGTTTTGATGCGTTACGGTATTTTTTCCGATGTGCATTCCAACCTCGAAGCCCTCGATGCAGTCGTTGAAGCATATAAAAAAGAATCCATCGATAAATATTTCTGTATCGGCGACGTGGTTGGTTATGGAGCAAACCCCCGGGAGTGCGTTGAAAGGGTAAGCCGGCTTGTTGCACTTACGGTTGCCGGTAACCACGACTGGGGAAGCGTAAATTTATTTCCTTTGAGTTATTTTAATCCTCTGGCAGCTGAGGCGCTGTTGTGGACAAACCGGCAGTTGGACAGCGGCTGCGCTTATTTTTTGGAATCGCTGAAACCGGTTTATCAGGACTCAAGCCTTACCCTCGCGCACGGCACGCTGGATGAACCGCAACAGTTTAATTACATGTTCGATGACAATACAGCTGATAAGACTTTCCGGTTGCTGGATACCAATATCTGTTTTGTCGGGCATACGCATATGGCGGGAATATTTAAAAAAGATAAAAACGGCAATGTCACTTATTTAAGAAAACTTGCGCTCTCTATAGAAGAGGGAAGCAGCTATATTGTCAATGCCGGCAGCGTTGGCCAGCCGCGCGACGGAAACAATCAGGCTGCCTTTTGCGTTTATGATACTACTCTAAAAACCGTAGAGATCAAGCGGGTCCCTTACGACATAGCAAAAACAAGAAAAAAGATCATTGCTGCCGGCCTACCGCAATATCTCGGCGACCGGCTTTTATCCGGCAGGTAATTTTATGGACATAAGAAAAGAAATCGAAAATTTAAGAGAAAGCTTAAGGCACTGCGATTACGGGTATTACGTGCTTGCCGAGCCGGAAATCGCCGATAAGGAATACGACGATTTAATGCGCCGGTTAAAGGAGCTGGAAGCCGAACATCCTGAGTTCAGCTCCCCCGATTCTCCTACTCAGCGGATAGGCGGGGGAATCCTTGAAGGTTTTAAAACGGTAAAGCACGTTCAGAAAATGTTTTCTTTAGATAACACCTATTCGTTTGAAGAACTTAAAGACTGGGATGTAAGAGTACGTAAGGGCCTGGGCAGCCAGCAACCGCAATATGTGGTTGAGCTTAAAATTGACGGCGTAAGCGCGAATCTAACTTATAAGAACGGCAGGTTGATCACAGGGATAACGCGCGGAGACGGCCAGACTGGAGAAGATGTGACCCAGAATATAAAGACGATCCGCGCGATTCCGCTTGTCCTGCGAGGGCAGGATTTACCGGAACTTATTGAGATCCGCGGCGAAGTTTACCTGGATAAAAAAGATCTTGCTCTGCTTAATAAAG
>CAIRWO010000169.1 GCA_903882345.1 Candidatus Omnitrophota bacterium
GATTTCCCGGGGCTCGGCAAGGTGAATATACCTTTTTTGCGCTAAACGGTTTAAAAAAATACGGTGGCGGCGGCTTACCGGCGCATCAAAAACAACTACATATTTACCTGAACTTACCGCTTCGGAAATCATGGAAATACTCTCCGGAGAAATTACCACTACCCGGCTTAAACCGAGTATCCCGCCCACTGCATATGCCGGATTGTCCTCGCTGGCAATCACGAAGAAACGGCATCTTGGATAATCTTTAAATTCATCTTTTACCAATTGTTCCACTGCCTGATTAGTGCGGCGCGAAGTAGTAACAAACAAAGAGCCATCTTCTTTTTCCGCGAATGCTTTAATTTGAGTGATTATCGTTTTTAACGATTCTTTATCCAGATGAAAATCCTTAGTATCGCCGCCAATTAATAATCCAATATTAAAACCTGGCACCTGATACCTAGTACCTAACACCTGGATTAGTCTTTCCGTCTGCTCCCTTAAATAAGCCTCGTCAATCAGGTTCAGGCTAGCTTCAGTTACCACGATGTTCTTTCTTTGCGGTGGATGATCATGGCGCGGTATAACCGCCAGGTCAAACCTGCTTAATCCCAAAAGCGAAGGCCGCATAATCACGATTGACTTTGCCCGGTTTTCTCCAGAGACGACATAGTTAATCGCAGCAACAGAAGAACCGCAGGATATAACAATGTCGGCTGCTGACTTAATTAAAGACTGGTAACTATCTTTGGAAAGAAACCTGCGCAAACACATCGAACATCCCTGGCAGGAATATTTTCCGGCAAGTAAAGCGCAGAAGGCCAAAAGACGCCGGGAAAACCGGTTGCGAAACTTTACCTCCAGGGTCTTCACCCGGCTCTTTATTCCTTTTTCTCTCAGCACCGCGCTGACCGCATCAGCTGCTGCCTCTGCCTGCCGAAGATGGCCGGTTTTACCATCGCTTAAAATAAGAATATCCCGCGCATCGGAATATTTCCATATTTTATAAGTCCAGAGATATTCGTTGGGATATTTCAAAATATAACCCTCAAATACCTTGACCAGCGCCTGAAGGTTAGCACGAATATCTTCTTCGCTGTTGCCTGTTCTTTGCAGCTTAAACGGCGGGGCAATGATAAGTTTATAGTAAGCGTCTTTTGTGCGTGTATAAAAAGAAGGCAATATCGCCGCATCATATTTTAAGGCAAGCTTCACCGCGCCGGAAGGCATAGAAGCATTTTTACCAAAAAAATCAATGAGCATACCGTTTTTGCCTCCCTGGTCAGCGGTCATGCCTATCGCCTCATTAGCCTTAAGCGCCGCGATTAACTGGCGCAGCTGATTTTGGTCTTCCCTTTCGAAGATACGGCAGCCTTTCTGCCGGCGGTAAGCATTCAGTAATTTATTCAAACGCGGAAAATTCTGGCCGCGGACGAATACCCGGAAAGTAAACCCTAAGTTTGCGCAGATAACATTGGAAAGCTCCCAGCTTCCGGCGTGCACAGCCAAAAATATTACCCCCTTGCCCTTCTTAAACGCCTCGGCGATATTTTCCCTGCCCTCGATTTCCAGGTACTTATTCATGTGCTCCTTACCGATCACAGGGATAAGAAAAATATCAATAATGTTTTGCCCGAAGGAAAGATAAAACTTTTTCGTTATCTTTTTTAATTCGCAAGGAGAAAATTTATCGCCTAATGCCCTCTTTATGTTGGAATAGGCAAGGCTGCGGTGTTTGTAATCAAGGCAATAGATCAATCCGCCCACAAACCTGCCTAAAGACATGCTTAATCTAAGCGGCAGTAACCTGATGAACGGGCCGATCAGCTTAAATGCGGTATAACCCAGATAATCTTTCCAGAAATCCTTCTTCATTTTTCGTAATTTGTAATTCAACGCGCAAGACAAAAATTTGCAATTTGCTGTTTGCAATTTGCAATTTGCAAAGCTTTACGGCATCTTTCTCGGTAGTAACAATAGTATCAATGCCTTTTTGCCTTGCGGCATCTATTATATCCTCTAAGTCTTTCAGGCTGTAATCATAATGGTCGGAGAATTCAAGGGCCAGGCCGATTGTCATACTCAAGGCTTTTAGCGAATGCGCGAAAGAAGCGGGATCGGCAATGCCACAAACCAATGCAACGGTTTTGCCCTCTAACGTACTTGAGTTCAATACGGTACCTTTCTTGTCAAGTTCATAAAAACCCGCGGGGCTATGCACGGATTCCGCGATTACTGCCCCTGGATTGATCTGCTTTAGGAAATTTTCCAGGCGGTTTAACTCTGGGTTCCTGTCGGTTTTGGTCAGAACGAAAACCTCCGCTGTTTTTAACGAAGAAAGCGGCTGGCGGAGAATACCGCGGGGGATCATCTGCTTATTACCAAAAGGATTCAAGGAATCGACAGTAACGATATCCAAGTCCTTTTTTATGCGCCACTGCTGCAACCCGTCATCGAGGACCACTGTATCAACAGCATATTCGGATATCGCGCGCTTGATAGCGCGAGCCCTGTCAGCGTCTACGATTACCGGCACGTCCGTTAAATCTTCCTGCAGCATCCGCGGCTCATCGGAATTCAAATAACCCCTAGTGATTATTGCTACCCTATGCCCGCGTCCCTTAAGCCAGCGGACAAGGTATCTAACCAAAGGCGTTTTACCTGTGCCGCCTAAAGTAATATTACCTACACTGACAACTTTACAGGCCGGCCGGAAAGGCCTAATGCCATAAAAAAACATTAATAGCCTGATAGCCAAGCCGTAAATAAGCGAAAGTATAAACAAGAAAGATTTCATCAATGAGGAAATCAACCCGTTATACCTATCCGTAGCCAGATTATAAAGATAGCCGCTCATAGTCCTTTAATTTTTTAACCATTTTTTTATGCACTCCAGGTTCTTTAACGTTGCTTCCTGATTTTGAGCAATCAATTCTTTGGCCTTTACCCCAAGTTCCTTACCGGCCGCGGGATTATCAAGTAAATTTGCCGCTGCTGATTCCAATTCCCGGGCGTTACTCACCAAAACACAAGCATCATTATTCACAAATAGATCGGCGATGTCCCGGAAATTAAACATATGGCGTCCGGATATTATCGGCTTGGCAAAAAAAGCCGGCTCAAGGATATTATGGCCTCCTTTTTTTACCAGGCTCCCCCCGACAAAAACTATATCGGCAATCCGGTAAAAAGACTGCAACTGGCCGATAGTATCCAGAATAAACACCGGATTAATGCCGCTAGCCTGGGCTTGACCTAAGCAGCTGATCCGCAAGGGTTGGAATCCGTACTTAACAACCAGCCTTTCCACACCGCTAGCCCTTTCCGGATGCCGCGGGGCGAGCAAAAGCTTAAGGCCGCTAAACCTGCTGGAAAGATTTTTATATGCGCTTAAGATAATCTCTTCTTCACCGGGATGGGTTGAGCCGGCAACAAAAATTCTTTCTTCCGGTAGTATCCCTAAGCTTTGTTTAAGGCCTGCATCAAAAATCCCCGCTTCCCGGGAAGACAGAGAAGAGTCCGTAATATCAAATTTCATATTCCCCGTGATACGGATTTTTTCTTCAGAAACACCCAGCCGCATCAGCCTTTCTGCGTCGCGGCCCGACTGCACGCAGAATAAGCTTATTTTATCCAAAACCGGCTTAAGCAAAAACCTGACTATTTTATAACCCCGGAAAGAACGGTCGGAAATCCTGCAGTTTACCAATAAAACAGGGATATCCTTCTTAGATAAATTTAAAATTAAATTCGGCCAGAGTTCCGTTTCCGCGATAATGACTAATGAAGGATTAATCTTTTCTATAACCTTACGCGTGATAAAACTAAAATCCAGCGGCAGGTAAGTCACAAAATCGTTTTCCCGGGCAAAGCCTTTTACAATCTTATTGCCGGTTGAGGTTACGGTAGTTATAACCAGCCTTTTGTCGGGATATACCTTATGCAAAGAGTCTATCAATCCTCTTACTGCCAAGGCCTCGCCCACACTGACCGCGTGGATCCATAGCGGCTTGTTCAACGCTAAATCCTTAGGCAAAAATCCCAGCCGCGCAGGAAATTCCCGGTGAAATTTACCTTTGAATAAATATACAGGCAAATAAACAACCGCGATTATAAGAAATATTATATCGTAAAGGATATACATACACCGATCACGCGCGAGGATGCGCCTTGTCATACACGCTCTTTAATTTTTCCGTCGTAAGGTGAGTATAGATCTGCGTTGTGGAAAGATTGGCATGTCCCAGTAATTCCTGCACGCTCCTTAAGTCCGCGCCGTGGTTCAAAAGGTGCGTTGCGAACGAATGCCTCAGCGTATGGGGAGAGACACCCTGACGCAGGCAAGCCAGGCGGATGTATTTGGCGACTATGCCCCTTACTCCCCTGTCGGTGATGCGCCGGCCGTTCTTGTTCAAAAATAAAACGTCGGTTTGCTTGGCCCTTTTTTCCAGATACTGCCTGATCGCCTTTATCGCATGCTCTCCGACCGGCACGATCCGTTCTTTCTTACCCTTACCCATTACTTTTATTACCCCGCTGATAAAATCGATATCCGGCATACTTAGGCTTACCAATTCAGAGATCCTCATTCCCGTGCTGTAAAATGTCTCCAGGATCGCCCGGTCTCTTAATGCCGCTTCATCTGCTTCGGGCTTTGGCAGCGCCGCATCGATCAATTTCATTACCTCTGCCTCAGTAAGAAAAATCGGCAGATGCTTTTCCTGTTTGGGGCTGGAAACGATCGATATCGGGTTAACCTTTAAAAACCCTTCGCGGGTTAAAAATTTAAAAAACGACCTTAACGCGGAAAGCCTGCGGCTGACCGAGCGGCTGGCGATATTCTTTTCCTTAAGAAGCGCAAGGTATTTCCTTAAGACCAGGTAATCAATATCTTCAATGTTTTTCTCCCCAAGGAAAGCCTTAAAACCTTCCAGGTCAAGGCGGTAATTCACTATCGTGTGCCGGGAATAGTTTTTTTCGATCTCAAGATAACGGACAAACTTTTCGATATATCTTTCCATTCTTTTCTTTACTTTTCTTCCGGCAAGTTTTTGGCCGTAAACGTGCACTTGGGATAATTCGTGCAGCCGTAAAAAAATCCCCGTTTTGAACGGCGCTCAATAAGCTCGCCGCCGCAAGCCTCCTGCGGGCATTTAACCTTGGTGGTAATGGACTTGGAGCTCTTGCACTCCGGGTAAGCGGAACAACTTAAAAACTTGCCTTTTTTGCCCCATTTTACGATCATCGGCTTGCCGCATATATCGCATATCTCGTCGGTAATAATAATCTCTTTCTTAATGTTGACCTGAGCAAAATCAACGCTGGTCTTAAAAGGGGAATAAAAGTCGCTCAAAACTTTTATCTTATCCAGCCTTCCCTCTTCTATCTCGTCGAGTTCTTCTTCCATAGCCGCGGTAAATTTTACGTCCATGATCGCGGGAAAATATTCTACCAGAAGGTCGCAGACCTTAAGGCCTAATTCCGTAGCAGAGAAATACCCCTTAACCCTGCGCGCGTAATCCCTCAGGGTCAAGGTATGGATGATCGGCGCATATGTAGACGGCCTTCCAATGCCGTCCTCTTCCAGCGCCTTGACCAGCGAGCTGTCGGAATATCTCGGCGGCGGTTTGGTAAAATGCTGCGAAGACTCAAGGCCCAACAACGCCAAAATTTCTCCTTTTTCCAACTCAGGAATAACCGCCTTCTTTTTCTCTTCTTCCTCGGAGCCATTCCCGTTTTCATCCTTATTATAAACAACAGTGAAACCGTCGAAAATCTCACTTGAGCCGGAGGCGCTAAACTGATATTTTTCTGCCTGAATATCCACGCTGGTCACCAGGTACTCCGCGGGGGTCATCTGGCTGGAGATAAAACGGTTATAAATCAATTCATATAATTTATATTGCTCATGCGTCAGGAAATCCTTGACGCGCTCCGGCGGATAGGCTATGGAACTCGGCCGGATTGCCTCGTGTGCCTCCTGAGCCAGCTTTTTTACTTTATAGATATTCGGCTCTTCCGGCAGGTATTGCTTTCCGTATTGTTTCAAAATATAGTCCCGCACGCTCTTGATCGCCTCAGGGGCGACATGGGTAGAATCGGAACGCATGTAAGTGATCAGACCGACGGGTGCCGCCTCTCCGACTTCGATGCCCTCGTAAAGCTGCTGTGCGACGATCATTGTTTTAGTCGCGTTAAATTTGAGCTTATTAAATGCCTCCTGCTGTAAGGTGCTCGTAATAAACGGGGCATAAGGATAACGCTTCCTATCTTTTTTTCTGATATCGCCGACAACAAATTGCTTGGTCCTGATATCGGCGGCGATCGCCTCAGCCTCTTGTTTATTTTTTATTTCCGCTTTTTTGTCATCTATCTTATCCAGCTTAGCAATAAATTGGCTAGCGGCGCCCTTTTTTAATTCCGCTTCGATCTCCCAGTATTCCTGAGGAATGAAATTACTGATTTCCCGCTCTCTGTCTACGATCAGTTTTAAGGCTACGGACTGGACCCTGCCCGCGCTCAAGCCCCGGCCGATCTTCTTCCAAAGCAGGGGGCTTAAAAAATAACCCACGATCCTGTCGAGTATACGCCGGCCTGCCTGCGCCTCGACCATGTTGGAATCAAAATTGCGGGGGTTGTTGAATGCCTCTTTTATTGCCGAAGGGGTTATTTCGTGAAAAACAACCCGCATGACTTTTTTCTTCTTGAATATCTTGTCCTTGATCTGCCAGCCGATCGCTTCTCCTTCGCGGTCAGGGTCGGTAGCCATGTAAACGTTATCCACACCTTTGCCTTCTTTTTTGAGCGCGGCCACTACCTTTTGCCTGCCCTTGATAACGTCATATTCCGGGGTAAAGCCTTTTTCGATGTCCACGCCCAGTTTTTTCTGCGGCAGGTCGATAATGTGGCCCATGGAAGAAACCACGGAAAAATCGCTGCCTAAAATTTTACTGATTGTTTTTGCCTTTGTCGGCGACTCTACGATCACGAGGCTCTTTTTCATTTTTAATCCTCTTTGATTAGCTCCATTGCAAATATCTTGCCAGGAGATTGTTTTACCAGTTTTTTTAACTCAAGCGACGTAAGCACAGAAGCGGCAGCGCTTACAGGCAATCTGCTTTTAACAAGGATGTCATCAAAATCCAGCGGGCCTGAAGAAAGCAGGTCATATAATTCAGCCTCTGGTATTGATAACTGCGGCTGAATAAAAAGTTGTTTTTCGGGCGGCGGTTCTATCTGGTTGGCCTTGAGCTCTTTTATCTTGCTTTTTAATATCGGTTCCAATTCTTCAATGATGTCATCAGCATTTTCCACTAATTTTGCGCCTTCCCTTAAGAGCTGGTTGGTGCCTTTGCTTACAAAACTATCTGCTTTACCGGGGACGCTAAAGACCTCGCGGCCTTGCTCATTGGCATGGGTTACGGTAATCAATGCCCCGCTTTTCTGCGGAGCCTCAATCACTACTACGCCTAGCGATAAGCCACTGATTATTCTATTTCTCATGGGAAAATTTCCTTTGTCTGGCTTTGTAGATAAAGGAAACTCTGAAATCATTACACCTTTTTGAGCTATTTCTTCAAAGAGCTTTTTATTCTCTGGCGGGTAAACTATATCTAAACCACATCCTAATACTGCCAAAGTGCGGCCTTTTGCTCTTAAAGCAGCTTGATGGCTAAAAGTATCTATACCGCGCGCCCCACCGCTTACAATGGTAAAACCTTTTTCAGTTAATTGCCTGCTTAGCTTCTCGGACATCGTCCTGCCATAAAAAGAAGCCAGGCGGGTGCCTACTATGGCAATGGAAAAATAATCCTGAGGCAGAATCTCGCCTTTTACAAATAAGACTAATGGCGGGTCAAATATAGATTTTAAACTGACAGGATAAAGTTCATTATTTAAAGGAATAAGGGTAACATTGTTTTTTTCAATTAATTTAATCTGGCGATCTAGATCTATTCTTTTCCTGCCTGCAACTATCTTTTTAGCAACTTCCCTGCCTACGTTTTCTACTTCTGCTATCTCGTCTAAAGAAGCCTCTAATACGGCCTTGGGGTTTTTAAATCTTTCTAAAAGGGTTTTTCCCCTCCTTGAGCCAATCTCAGGGGTCAAAACTAAACGCAACCAATGTATCAATTCTTGGGTTAACATTAAAATTTTTAATTTTTATTTTTCGTTATTATTTTTAGTATCCTGTTGATAACCTGCGCTAGCGATAGCCGGGAAGTATCAATGGTCTTATCCGCCTGGCTGTAGAAAGGGGCGCGCAGCTTCAGCAATAGCCCGATCTGTTTTTTAGGATCAGGGACATCCAGCAGCGGACGATGAGAAGTGCTGCCGAGCCTCTTTAATATAACCTCCGGCTTTGCTGTCAGGCAAATTATCGTTCCTGTCTGCCTCATTATCTTGATATTATCCTTATCGATAACTATGCCTCCTCCGCAGGCATAGATAAAATTATCCTCACCTGAAGCCTGTTCTAACATTTCTTTCTCTAGCTTGCGGAAATAGGGCTCGCCATTTTTAGCAAAGATCTCGGCAATCAGCCGCTTTTCTTTTAGTTCAATCAATTCATCAAGATCGGCAAATTGCCGCTTTAATTTTCCGGCCAACTCCTTACCTACAATGCTTTTGCCGGTGGCCATAAATCCTACTAAATAGATATTATTCATATCCCTAATTCTAACATATAGTTAAAACCCTGTCAAATCAAACCCCCGCTGTCCTGTGCCGTTGCATATTATGCAACGGCACAGGAAAAAACGCGGGGGTCTAGAACCCTTACTCCTTGTAAGCTGCCAGAATAAAATCCGTCAGCTCTTGATGCGCTTCTTTAGTTACAGGCTGGACGCAATTGTACCATTTACCGTCTTTGCCTTGTTCCTGAGGCATGCCCAGGAACAAGCCGTTTTTGCCCTCGACTATACGCAAGCCTTTGATCACAAAGCCTGCCAGCGTAATATCCACAAATGCCTTAAGCTTGGAATCGCCGTCAAACCTGTGGATCCTGTTGATCTGAATTAAGCTTTCGTCCATCTCTCTCACCCCCTTCTAAGACAATAGACGAAGGAGGCGATATTTTCTAACGGATCCTTTTTAAATAATTCTTATAGCCTTGTTTAATATCAACAAGGCAGTCGGAGCCGAATTTTTCCAAAAATGCCGCGGCCAGCACATACGCGCAGGCTGCTTCTCCCACCACTCCCGCAGCCTCTACAACGCAGGTATCCGAACGTTCAGTTGCCGCCTTAGAAATGCTTTTTGTAGTTATGTTCACCGAACCAAGCGGCTTCATCAGTGTAGAGATCGGTTTCATACAGGCGCGCAAAATAATATCCTCGCCGTTGGAAATCCCGCCTTCAATGCCGCCGGCATTATTGGTTTTACGAAAATAGCCGGCTGCCTTGGAATAATAGATTTCATCATGGCAGGCTGAGCCGAATTTATCCGCATAGCCCAGACCTAACCCTATCTCAACTACTTTAATACCGGGGATCGCCATCAGCCCACCGGCAAACAGCGCATCAAGCCGACGGTCAGCCTGAGCATAGCTGCCTAATCCTACGGGTACGCCTTTAGCCCTTACTTCAAAAATTCCTCCTACAGTATCTTTTTTGGCAATCGTAGCGCTTATTTTTCTGATTATCGCTTCCCGGCCCTGCTCGCCGCCTACTGATAATACCTTGCTGAAAATTTCTATACCGAATTCCTCAAGGAGGATTTTGCATACTGCCCCGATTGCCACAGTCGCGGCCGTGCTCCTTGCCGAGGCGCGCTCTAAAACTTCCCGTATGTCGCTGAACCCGTATTTTAAAAGGCCGGCTAAATCCGCATGCCCCGGCCGAGGGCAAATTACTTTATGCAGATTTTCAATGCTAGCGTCTTTGTTCTTGATGCATAAGGTAAGCGGGCTGCCTAAAGTCGTCATCCCCTTTACCCCAGAAACAATCTCTGCGCAATCATTCTCTATCTGCATGCGCCTGCCGCGGCCAAATCCCGCCTGGCGGCGCTTGAGTTCCCGGTTGATCTTTCCCGCATCCAGTTTTAATCCCGTGGGCAGGCCTTCCAGTATCGCGATCTGCGCCTTTCCGTGCGATTCACCTGCAGTCAAATAACGTAACATTTATACCTCCTTATAATAATAGGATAATCCTATCCAGCCCATAACCCACGCCGGTCTTCTCGCGCCTGGCGATATAGTTTCAGGAATAGATCCGCATATTTAGTATTCGGCGGAATGGTCATCAAAGAAGCATATCCCTGTTTTACGATCTCGGCGTTTACAAATGTGCCGTCTTTTAAATAAATATAGGCTAAGAGCCGGCCGTATTTATCGTGTCTTTCTACGTCGAATTCCAGGCTTACGCGTTTACCCTCCACAAGCTTCTTAGTAAATTCATAAGCCCTCCTGCCTAATTTCTGTATGGTGGTTATGTCTTCGCCCGTGCGCTGGCTGTCCTTATACAATTTATTGGACTCATGCATCTCCGGCGTGTCTATCCCGATCAGCCGGACCCGCTCTCCGTTTTCCAACACCAGGGTATCGCCGTCTACAGCCCGTTTAACAAGGATATCCGAATAATTATAGGAATCACCAAAGGAAAGAGTGAAACCAAATGCCAGCGGCAATGCCATCAAAACAATTATCAAAATTATCTTTTTCATTTCAAGCCTTTCTAGTCTAAGCTATAAATTAGCGGCAATTGATTCTGCCAACACGACAATATCTTCCGTGCAAAATATCCGGGTAATATTCTTGTCAAAAAGTAAATTTGCCTCCGGCCCAAATTCTGCGTCTGCCTTCCATAATTCTATTAACGCGGGCACGCCTTCGAAAACATCCAAAATAATGCCGATATCCGCTTCCTTAACCCTTATGCCGGGCAACCGCTCTAATACGGAATATAAAGCCTCGGGCCGGTTACCGTATTTTCTGATTATCCGCTCGATCACCCTTTGCCGGAATGCTGCCTGATAACCTTCGATGACGGATAGTTCCTTGAAGTTCAGCCATTCTCCGGAGAGTGCAGTCAGGCCTTTTATTTTTTGCGCAAGATAATGCAGCAATAATATTGCCGTATGCTCCTTTGCCGGAATATTGCAGGAAAGCGACAATACTTGCCGGCCTTCGGTGTCTATACTGTATTCGTCAGCAAGGAATTTTACCGAAAGCGCCTTAGGAGGTTTTAGCGCCAAAAGGCTGTCCCAGGATTTATTTATTGCTGCTTCATAACCCATACTTTTATTTATTCTACTCTTTTTCCCTGGATAAATCAACTATTTCAATTATAATAAGAATATGATTTACGACCGTTTTCAGCAAGAGGCGATTGATTATATCAATCAGGGCTTTTCCGTGATCGTTTCAGCACCCACCGGCGCCGGAAAAACCGCGATTGCCGAGCATATTATCTCTACCAGCATTGAAAATAAACGCGGGGTGATCTATACCGCGCCGATCAAGGCGCTCTCCAACCAGAAATTCCGCGATTTCCAGGGCCAGTTCAAAGACAATATCGGGATCTTGACCGGTGATGTGTCACTGAATGCCTATGCGCCGGTATTGATCATGACCACGGAGATCTTCCGCAATAAGCTCCTTGATGAACCGGACAGCCTCAAGCAATATTCCTGGGTAATTTTTGACGAAATCCACTACATCGACAATCCCGAACGCGGCACAGTATGGGAGGAATCCCTGATCTTTCTGCCCCCGCATATGCAGATCCTCGGGCTTTCCGCGACCATCCCGAACATCAAACAGTTTGCCGGCTGGATCGAATCCATTCATAACAAACCGGTAAAAATAGTGATTGAAGAGAAGCGGCCGGTGCCCTTACATTTTTTCTTCCAGTCCCAAAACGAGGTTATCGATAATATAAGTATTTTAAAACGGATGCGCGGGGCAAAACCCAACAAGCTCCATACCCTGATAAATTACCTGCGCCAGAAAGAAGGCCTACCCTGTATTTATTTTGTTTTCGGCCGGCGTCGGGCAGAAGACCTTGCTCAGGAAATGTACAGCTTTAATTTTCTTACCTCCGCGGAAAAAACCCAGATCATCAACCTGTTTACCGAACTTAGCGAACGCTTTGATCTAATACATGACCGCACAACACAAGATCGGTTCCCGCTTATCC
>CAIRWO010000170.1 GCA_903882345.1 Candidatus Omnitrophota bacterium
ATCCTGAATATCGATGCTTGCGCCGGTTGAAGCGATGATCTTTTTGATCGTCTTTCCTCCGGGGCCGATTACGCCGCCGATTTTTTCCGGATTGATCTTAATCACCTCAATGCGCGGGGCATAAGCCGACAGTTCGGCCCGCGGTTTATTCAATGCCTCGTTCATCTTGTCCAGAATAAAGAGCCTGCCTTCCTTTGACTGCGCCAGGCACTTCTCCAACAGATCTATGGAAATTCCGTCTATCTTAAGGTCAAGCTGCACGGCGGTAATCCCCTGCTTTGTGCCGGCGACCTTAAAATCCATATCTCCAAAATGGTCCTCAAGGCCGGCAATATCGCTTAGTATTACTGCCTTCTTTCCATCCTTGATCAATCCCAGGGCAATACCGCTAACCGCATCCTTGATCGGCACACCCGCATCCATAAGAGAAAGTGTAGCCGCGCAAACAGTCGCCATACTCGATGATCCGTTGGATTCCAGAATTTCAGAAACTACCCTGATGGTGTAAGGAAATTTTTCTTTGGTAGGCATTACCGCCAGAAGCGACTTCTCTGCCAACGCGCCGTGGCCGATTTCCCTGCGGCCGGGGCCGCGCATGGGGGCTGTTTCGCCGACGCTGAAAGGCGGAAAGCTGTAATGTAACATAAAGGATTTATATTTTTTTCCTTCCAGAGCCTCGATAAGCTGCTCGTCTTCGCCTGTACCAAGAGTTATAACTGCCAGGCTTTGTGTCTGGCCGCGGGTAAACAAGGCCGAACCGTGGGTACGCGGCAACACCGCCACTTCACAGGTGATCGGCCGGATCTCCTTAAAACCCCTGCCGTCTATACGCACGTTTTCTTCAAGGATCTTCGTCTTTACTTGCACTTCCTCAACTTCTACCAGCGCCATCTTGATATCGGAAGCCACACACTCTTCGGAAACCAGCTTCTCTTCTAATTCTTTCGAGAGCAGACTGATCTGATCTTCTCTTTCATCTTTATTAGCGAGCTTATAGATATCCTTTAACTTATCCGCAGCCAGGGTTTCTACCTGCTTAAGAAGCTCGGGAGGGATCTTTTTGTACGGAACCTCTGCCTTGGGCTTACCGAATTTCTTTTTAAAATCATCCTGAAGGCGCAAGATGCTTTGGATGCTTTCGTTGGCGAATCTCACCGCCTCAATGTAAACTTCTTCCGATACCTCTTGGGCTTTGGATTCCAGCATCATTACGCCGTTGGAATTTGCGGCAAGCACAACCTCTAATTCCGCCTTTTCCAGTTCGGCATAAGTAGGATTAAGCACATATTGTTTATCTATATAAGCCACGCGGCAGCATGCCAACGGGCCGTTGAACGGTATGTCGGAAATGGACAACGCGGCGGACGCGCCGATCACCGCGAAGATATCGGGGTCATTCTCGCCGTCACTGGAAAGGACTATGGCGACGATCTGGACATCATTAAAAAGACCTTTGGGGAATAACGGCCGGATCGGCCGGTCAATAAGACGGGCGGTTAAAATTTCGCTTTCCGAAGGCCTGCCTTCTCTTTTAAAGAATCCGCCGGGAATCCTGCCTGCGGCGTAAGTCTTTTCCTGATATTCAACGGTCAAAGGGAAAAAATCCCGGCCTTCTCTGGGCTCCTTTGCCATACAGGCAGTGACTAAGATTACCGTTCCTCCGTATTGGACAACCACAGAGCCGTTTGCCTGTTTGGCAACTTTACCTGTTTCCAAAAGGAGTTCATTTTTACCGAAATTTATCTTCATTGTTCCGATTTGCATAATTCTACCTTCCTTGTCTTTAAGGATAGTTTCCTGAAAGTTACTTTCTCAGGCCAAGCTTATCCAACAACTGTTCGTATTTCTTGGCGTCTTTCTTCTTGATGTAAGTCAGCAGCCTGCGCCGCCTGCCCACCATGGCCAAAAGCCCGCGCCGGGAGTGAAAGTCTTTCTTGTGGGATTTAAAATGTCCACCTAAGCCATTGATCCTTTCAGTCAAAAGCGCGATCTGGACTTCTGCCGAACCAGTATCGCGGCTATGAGCCTTAAAGTCATCAATGATTTTTTTCTTGTCGTCCTTAACTAAAGTCAATTTCTCCACCTCCTTGCGTGGTAAACGCACACCAAATCATCCGATAGATTTGGGTGTTAGCATAGAAAACGCATACCGAACCATTCCCGCAGTAGGCGGGACACTTGCCTATCCGATAAGGCAAGGTGACTTTTAAGTTCGGGTGTTAATATAAAGTAGAATTATACCTTAATTTATATTATAAGTCAAGATTTACTACCGGGGTTTATAATACCGGGGTTACGCGGCTGTATCGCGCAGCACGCCCTTGACCCTGAGGACTTTTGACATACCCATAAAATCCACTTTATCAAACTGGACGCCGACCCTATGCACATGCGGCTGGACCTGCCTAAGCCATACCACCTGACCGGAAATATGATAGGGTTCATCGTTTTCCGGCATTTCAAGCCACATCTCCAGATGCGAAAGCGGCTGTATCCTTTCAAGTGTTATCACCAGGCCTACGCCGCCGGCGCTGATGTCTACTATCTTACCCGTACCCTCTTTATTTTCTTCTACCACTAAAAACTTAACAGGGATCTCTACATTGAACCGCTTGAACATCCTGCGTTCATCCATAGCCATAGACAAACCTCTCCCTTTTATTTAGTTAACCGACCTCAAGCCCGGTCAGGCGCAGGTGCTTACGCAACATCTTTTTTTCCGCATGCCTGCGTTTTGCTTCCAGAACCTTTAATTTTGCCCTTTTCGACCTTTTGCGCTTCTGCCGCCTTATCTTTTCGATCCGCTTTCTCTCTGCGGACAAATTACCGAGAATCAAATTCTCGATCTTTCTCAGCAGCAGCTGCCTTGCCAGATAGCGGTTTAGCGCCTGCGAGCGTTCCTGCTGGCACTTTACTTCAATGCCTGTAGGAAGATGCTTTAAATATACGCAGGTGGAAGTCTTATTAACATTTTGGCCGCCCGGACCTCTTGACCTGACAAAATTCTCGATGATGTCCGTTTCCCTGATGCCAAAACGCGACATCTTCTCGGCTAAATGTTTTTCTCTGTCTATTCCCTGATAAATTTTTCCCCTGACCACACCCAAACATCCCATTCCGGAATGTCCGTATAAGAAGGACCATCCGTAACTCTACGCTGCTTACCGACCATTATCCGGCTGAGAGACGAATGAAAATCCGTATCTATCCCGTATTTGCTGCCGACACTAAACACCCGGGAAAACTCATTGTTCTTAAAGCTGTAAATTACAAGGTTGGTAAAGCCGTCATCGCTCCTGCTATACACTGCTATCTGTTTATAACCATCTTCATTCAGATCAATGATTTCCAGTTTCTTAAAAAGGCCCAGTACGGTGAAACCCCCCGCATCGCTATGGTCCCGCCTTGTGACTGTAACCCTGGTTTCCTTGCCTGCTCCGGAGATAGGGTTAACGCTGATAATTTCGATTTTTGCGTCATTGTCCAAATCGGATTTATAAACCTTAGGAGGATTATCCGAGGCAGCCTTATTCTTGGCCTCTGCCCCTTGCATAAAAAGAACGGTCAAAAACAAAAATAGGGTCAACAGGCCGCGTTTTATCATTCTTCATCGAGTTTCTTCACTGCCATTGATACGGCGATCTTGAGCATTGATTCAGGGTACCATTTTGGAATAAAGGTAGTGATACCAAGGTCCGCGGTATCTTTTATCGGCACGCTGTCAAGATCAACCGTAAACAAAATAGCCAGGATCTTTGTGTTGGTTTTCCTGATTTCCCTAAGCGCTGCAATGCCGTCCATTCCCGGCATCAT
>CAIRWO010000171.1 GCA_903882345.1 Candidatus Omnitrophota bacterium
AAAAGAAGAACAGCTTTTGGACCGCCTGGCAAAAGAACTTGTGCTAAAGGAAGAACTCAATTACGATGAAATCGAGTCGATATTCAAGGAATTCGGAAAAATGCGGCCTTCTCCTTAATGCCAGCCTTGCATTAATAACTTGCCTTATCTGCGGATGCTCCTCTTCAACCTCCCCTACATTTCTTAAGGAAGATATCCCGGAAGCAATAGTGGATATAGCAAGGAAAGAATACAAGATCAACCTCAAGGCAAAGCTGACCGGAGAAACCATCTGGATCTATTACCCCGTGGAAAAGATCTTCGAAAAAGCCGATAAACCGGAAAAATATTTCGAGAAATTCCTCATTAAAGACAATAACTCCGATTTTAGACACGGCGATCTAAAAATTACCTACCTGATCAAGGCAATACCCGAAACAGAAAAATCCCAGGAATTAAAATACAATAAGGATACGCTGGAGAGAATGAATGATATCTTAAGCATTACCCGCCGCGTGCTCTTTAGCTCTGACCGGATGAGAAAGGCTGAACCTAAATTTATCTCTATTGTCATCGCCGATACAAAAACCGGGATTGAGCTGAAGGAATTCTCTTATTACCTGGATTTAAAAAAAGTCTCTTACAATTATATTTCGCTGGGCGAATACCAGCATCGCACAATCCAGGACATCAACCTCCGTCCGGAAGCCGTAGGGGATAAAGAGGGTGCGTATATTAATTATAGGGATATCGCCATGAACGAGTTTATAAGCCTGCAGATCCAGCACCGCATAAGGTTAAAATTCCAGAAACCGGAAGTAGACAAACACGCGGATATCGATAAAGAAGTTATGAAAATTACTGCGGCTACGCTAAAGGCTTACGGGATTAAAGACTTTAATACGGTAGAACTGATCAACCGGAATACAAACAAGAAGGTCTCGCTTAACGAAGCGGCGATCTGGTCAAAATCTACGGATTAAGGACTTTTACTCTCCTGCCTTGCATTTTGAGTTTTCCTTCCGCAAATAATTTTATCGCCAACGGATAAAAGCGGTGTTCCAGCTGATGAATCTTTACCTCAAGGCTGGCCAGCGTATCGTTTTCTTCGATCTCGACCGGCGCCTGCAGGATCACCGGGCCATGGTCCATCAGCTCATCCACAAAATGCACAGTCACTCCCGTGACCTTTACACCGTAATCAAAGGCATCTTTTATCCCCGACGCCCCTTTAAACGAAGGCAGGAGCGCCGGATGGATGTTTAAAATGCGGTTTTTATAACCCTTGAGGAGCTCTTTACCGAGCATGCGCATAAACCCTGCCATGACAATCAAATCAATATGATTACTTTTTAGGTGTTTTATAATCTCCTTTTCAAAATCGGCCTTAGCCGGAAAATCTTCCCGTTTTACCAGCGCGACCTTTACCTTCGCCTTTCTAGCCCGCTTGATCACGAAAGCAGCGGGGTTATCGCAGACCAAGAGCGAGAGCCTCGCCCGGATCCCGCCTTTTTTTATTGCACCGGCAATTGCAGCAAAATTCGAACCGTTCCCCGAAGCAAATACCGCTATATTCATCCTCAGCCTTCCTTTCTTATCTTTTAGCCGGCACAGATGGTTTCGGCTTTAGATAACGGTCAATAAGCGGCACCGCCGCATTCATCATCAATATTGCGTAGGATACGCCCTCCGGATATCTGCTCCAAAGCCGGATGATCGCCGTAAACAGGCCGCATCCGATTCCGAAGATAACCTGTCCTTTTACTGCCCGTGGCGAAGTAACATAATCCGTGGCCATAAAAAAAGCGCCTAAGATCAGCCCGCCGGAAAGAATATGGAAAAGCCAGTCACCGCTAAATAACCCGGCCGGCCCGAAAACATAAACAAACAATCCGGTCGTCGCGATATAAGCCACCGGGAGATGCCATGAAATGTATTTCTTTAGCAAAAGAAAGGCTGCGCCGATAACCAGGGCCAATATGCAGACTTCCCCGATGCAGCCGCCGCGTTTACCAAGGAACAGGTCAAGATAGGAAATTTTTTCTATCAGCCTTCCTTCTTTGAGCATTGTCAGCGGCGTAGCCGAGGTCACGGCGTCATAATTAAACGACGAAGTAAAAATAACCATGTACCTGGGCCAAAATGCCATCAGGAATGCCCGGCCGGCTAAAGCCGGATTAAAGATATTTTTTCCCAATCCCCCGAATGCGAACTTGGCGATAGCAATGGCAAAAAAGGAACCCACGACCGGTAGCCAAAGAGGAACTGCCGGAGGCAGATTATACGCCAGCAGTAAACCGGTAAGAAAAGCGCTGCCGTCGGAAATTGTCACCTTGTTTCCCGCCAGTTTTTGCAAGACCCCTTCGGTAACGACAGCTGATAAAACAGCCAGAATAATTACCCATAATGCAGTTATGCCAAAAATAAAAATTCCCGCTATCCCCGCGGGAACCAGGCTGGCAGTCACCAACCACATTATTTTGGCCAGGGATTCCTTGGTATATAAATGCAGTTTATTTTTCATTCTTTTAGTAAAGACCGGATTTCTTCTGCTTTCTTTTTTACCGAATCGATAACCGCCCTGGAAGAGATCGTAGCTCCGGTGATTGCCTGAATGTTGTTTAAATCCGAAATATTTTTCCCGTTGAACCTGGACGTAAAGGATACGTCGGCAACCTGACCGCCCAAACCCGGTGTTTCGTTCTGGCTTAAGACCTTAATTACAACAAGCTTACCCTGCGCATCCATTCCGGCCATTGTCTCAATAGTGCTGAAATAGCCTTTACCCCGTGTTTTAAAGGCAACACCTGCCGTTGCGTTATTTTTATCATACGCCTGATAATAGATTATTTCACCGGCTGCGGATTTTACGGCTGCAAAACGCACGGCATCCGGCAAGACCTCTGATAAAATTTTTTCTTCTCCCTGTTTACCTTGAGCAAAAACTTCCCCTGCTAAAAAACAGATCAACGCCAGTATAAAACCGTAAACTCTTATTATCTTCATCACCTGTTGATCTCCCCTAATCCAGCCAAGGTATTTTACGGTGGTAGATAAGATTTATGACGCCCGAAATGATAACGATGTATCCGACGATAATAAGGATGATGCTATGGGAAAATCTTTCCGCCAGGAAACTGCTGATAAACATAAAAATGATAAAACCCAGATGCATTACTATCTCCAAAGAGCTGAAGATCTTACCCATCATATCGTTAGAGCTGGCGTTATGGATGATCGTGTTGGAGGCGATCATGATCGGAGCGATCACCAACCCCAGCAAAACTGCAAGGCCTGCCGCGACAATAAAATGGGGAAAATGGCTAATGCCAAAGGCAAAGGCCATCAACATTACACCGCTCAATATCAGAGAGACAAATATGGTCTTATAATGCGAGAGCCGCTGGCCAAAACGGCCATAAATCAGCGACCCGAGAAACAGCCCCAGCCCGAGAAGCATTGCCAGGAGACCAAGGTCTTTGGTTGCCGAATGCAGTGTCTTTTGCACAAAGGCAATGGAAACCGCATATACCGCCCCCAGCGCCGACCAAAGGATGAAAATAACGCCCGCGGTAAAGCGGATGTCTTTATTCTTTAAAAAATACAGTGTGCCTTCTTTTATTTCCTGGAATACGGATTTCCTGATCACTTCGACGATCTCCCGGCTTACCTCTTTTATGCCATGCTGGTCTGTTGGCCTGGCTGCGCAATGGCCCGCGGCCCGGCAGGAAATGAAAAAGATCATTGACCCGGAAATAAGAAAACTTAAGGAATCGAGGTAAAACCCGCTCTTAGCGCCCAACCACTCCACCAGTATCCCGCTTATGCCAAAGCCCACAATTGCCGCGATCATGCCGGTAATATTAACCAGTGAATTGGCGATCAACAGGTCCTTTGCGTCCACAAGGTCGGGTATAATCGCTAATTTTGCCGGCACAAAGAACCTGCCGATACAGAACACCGTGAAGATAACCAGATATATCGGAAGCAGATTCTTGGTATAAAACAAAAATACCGGGATGGTCAGCACAAGGCCGGCCCGGAGAAGGTCAGAGATATACATTGTCCGGCGCCTGTCCCAGCGATCAACGTAGACCCCGGCAAGCGGGCCGATTAAAAATACGGGGATTATCGTAAAGGAAAGGATTTTGGCGATCTCGATACTTGAACCGGGAGACCTAAGGTAAATGAAGCCGATCAAGGCCATCTGGTCAAGCCGGTCGCCCAGTTGCGAGATGATCTGCCCCACCCACAAAAAGAAGAAACTGCGGTTTTTTAATACTTCGGTAAATTTGGACATAAAATAATTAAGCCGACGGGGGGATTCGAACCCTCGACCTAGTGTTTACGAAACACTTGCTCTACCAACTGAGCTACGTCGGCATAAGGCGCATTTAATTATAGCAATTTTTCGATATTAGTCAACTTCACAAATCGCCAAAAAATATATTGACAAAAAGCAAAAACCTGTTATCGTATAGTAGATTAGAATACGAAGGAGTAACTTATTTTGGATCAACGTACCGTAAAGCAAAATCAGTCAACAAAATCAATGCGCTTTACGGTTTTTTGTTGCGAAGGGGGTGAAAGGTAACAGATGGCAAAGGGTAAAGTGAAGTGGTTCAGCAACCAGAAGGGTTATGGTTTCATCACCCGCGAAGACGGCAAAGATGTGTTCGTACATCACAGCGCGATCAAAGGCGAAGGCTATAAAACCTTAGATGAAGGTCAAGAAGTGGAATTTGACGTCACCCAAGGTCCCAAAGGCGAACAGGCAACTAACGTTTCGAAATTATCTTAAGCAGCACTTAAAAGAGCAAAAAAATCCCCGCCCTTTCTATCCAGAAATATATTTCGGGTTAGAAAAGGCGGGGTTTCTATTTCTCACGGGTAAGCGTTACCGTTGCCCATAATTGAAAACCTTCTGACATCCAGCCGCCGCTGCCCCTTCTCTGCGGCATACTGTCTTCTTCCGAAGGTTTATCGTGACCCGCACCTTTCTCCGGCGTACCTATATCCGGGCTAGCTATTTCCATTCCCAGGCCTATTAGCCTTTCCTTTTTGCTACCTATTGCGTATTGGTGCTGGCTGGTTTTTATCAACGGAACTTTAAGCGCATAGACAAAATAACCGTTTTGCCGGCCGGTCTTTGCCTCAATACCCTGCTTTGCGGCATCCTCTAAAGACAATTTTATGCGCCCTGCTTTATCAGGGCCAGTTATAATCTCTACTTCTTCTTGCAGCCCTTCTACAGCCTCCAGCCGCTTATCAAAATCCCTCTGCCTGCGTCTTGCGGCTGCCCGGTCCTTTTCCTCTTCTGCTCCTGTTTCATCTTCTTTGCTTTCCCAGTCTTCCCTGCTCCTTCCGCCTTCCGCCAGAGACATTCCCATTGTCTTCATCCCCAAAGGAAAACGAATCCCGATCACCTTCTTTTTACCGCCATCCGGATCAAACCAGGCTAGGAAACCCGAATCCATCAACTGGCTTTCCATTTTGTGGTTCCGGGAGATCAGGCAGATATACAAAAAATCATTATCATTATACAGGCTAAGTGTTACCTTCTTTCCCTCATCATAATAAGCCGTGGCATTGCCAAAATCCGTATATTTTCCGTTGATAACGATTGTGTGGTCGCGCCAGGTACTGCTGAAATTCGGCCTTGCGCATCCAAAGAATACGGCAGAAGATAAAATTAATGAAAATAATAAAATACCGCTTTGTTTAATACGCATAGTCTTTTTTAAAAACTCGGGGGTTAGCGGTTTTGTATCAGACGGACATCATCGATAAGCGCATCTTCGGCGTCACAAAGGGCA
>CAIRWO010000172.1 GCA_903882345.1 Candidatus Omnitrophota bacterium
CCGTCCAAGTGCATCCCTCCGGTGATTGCCGCCAATGCCACAACCAAAACTACCGCTACCGTAAATTCATAAAAATGCAGGCTAAACAATGCAGTGCTTAAGCCGGCTAAGATCAGCCCGATCAACAAGCCGGCAAGAGGAAAATAGATCAGCGCATCCGCCAGTTTGCGCTCATTGACATCCCTGATCTTAAGCGGGATCACGGTTAAAAACTGTATCGCCAATAAAAGGCTTGTCATTCTTTCTTCTCTGAAACGTTTGCGCTTTGAAAGGTGGCCATCTGAGTAAGGATTTTTACCGCAGCATCAACCAAGCTGATTGCCAAGGCTGCGCCCGTACCTTCACCGAGCCTTAAATTCAGATCAAGCAACGGTTTTAAACCTATATGTTCTAAAATATATTTATGCCCGCCTTCTACCGAATTATGCGCGGCAATCATATAATCTTTTACCTTCGGCTCAAGATGATAAGCAATTAAGGCTGCTGAGCCGGAAATAAACCCGTCAATTTCTACGGGGACTTTTCTAGCGGCGGCGGCAAGGTTTATCCCGGTGAGCCCTGCAATTTCAAACCCTCCGACTTTGGCTAAAACGTCAAGGCTATCTTTGGGATCCGGTTTATTTACGGCTAAGGCTTTTCTAATTACCGCGATTTTACGCGTTAATCCTTTATCGTCCAGCCCGGCACCCCGGCCGGTGATCTCTTCTATCGGCTTGCCGGTAAAGACCGCAGTTATGGCACTGGCTGCGGTAGTATTACCTATGCCCATTTCACCGGTCCCAATAATATCAGCCCCCCGCCGGAATTCATTTTCAAATACTTCAATCCCCGCAGAGACCGCCTTTATCGCCTCATCTCTGGTCATGGCCGGGCCTTTTGTCATATTTTTACTTGCGTAGGCAACTTTTTTAATTACCAGGCGCGGATCAGGACGCAGATCCGAAGCCACCCCCATATCCACGATCACTACCCTTGCGCCAACGTGGTTTGCCAAAACATTTATGCCTGCGCCTCCGGCAAGGAAATTATAGACCATTTGCGCGGTTACTTCTTTAGGGTAAGCGCTTACTCCCTCGTCAGTCACGCCGTGGTCAGCAGCCAGCGTAAAGATCACTTTATTACCCAGACAGGGGTTATCTTTTCCGGTAATCCCGCAAATTTGTTTTGCCAGCTCTTCTAACCTGCCCAGGCTCCCCAAGGGCTTGGTCAAGTTATCCAGCCTTTTTTGCGTCTCTTCCATAAGCCCAGTATCAAGGCCGGTGATTTTAGCGGTTATTTTTTTGATGTTTTCCATTTTCTCCTCACTTTACTTTTGTCGGTATTCCCGAAACAGTAAAAAATACCTCATCGGCTTCTCCAGCTGCCAGCTGGTTAACCCGGCCGGCAATGTCGCGGAACTTTCTGCCTAAGCTATTCGCAGGCACCAGCCCCAAACCCACTTCATTTGAAACAATGATTGTCCGGGCCTTCTTTTTCTTTAACCTTGCCAGGATGGCTATTGCTTGCTGCACAATTTTTTCTTCTTTGTTTTTAGAAAGTAAGAGATTAGAAACCCACAGGGTCAGGCAATCGATGATGATGCAATCAAAATCATTCTTCATATTGTCTAACGCCGAAGCTATGTCTTTATTTTTTTCAAAAGTCGTCCAATCTTTAGGCCGGGAAACCTTATGCTTTTTTATACGCTCCCGCATTTCTTTATCCAGGCCCTCGCAGGTAGCAACAAAAGCTACTTTCTTATATTTTTTTGCC
>CAIRWO010000173.1 GCA_903882345.1 Candidatus Omnitrophota bacterium
CCGCCCTGCTGGTCCTGCTGGGTCTTACGCTTGTGCTTCTTTACCATTTGTATGCCTTCAACCAGCGCGCGTTTCTTAGCGGAGAAGATTTCCAGCACGCGGCCCTTTTTGCCTTTATCTTTACCCTTTATTGCCTGAACTATATCATTCTTTTTTATTCTAAACATTAAATTACCTCGGGTGCCAACGATATGATCTTAGTGAAATTCTTTTCCCTTAATTCCCTTGCCACCGGCCCGAAAACGCGCGTGCCGCGTGGATTGTTCGCCGTATCGATAAAAACTACCGCGTTGCGGTCAAAGCGCAGCACTGAGCCGTCCGGCCTTCTGATCGCGTTCTTTGTCCTTACTACAACCGCCCTTGCCACTTCGCCCTTCTTGATCGCCGCGTCAGGCGCGGACTCTTTGATATTAACGTTGATAATGTCGCCGATCTCAGCAAACATGCAGTTCTTCTTGCCCAATACGCCGATCATCGAGGCGCGCTTGGCACCGGTATTGTCTGCTACATCCAGTATGCTCCTTAACTGTATCATTTATTCTTCCTTGATAGAAATATGCGCGGTTTCCGACTTCTTGATTATCTCGATCAATCTATAACGCTTATCTTTGGAGATCGGCCGTGTTTCTTCGATCCGCACGCGGTCGCCTAATTTTGAGGAGTTTTCCTCGTCATGCACCTTAAACTTGTTGGTATGCTTAATAACCTTATTGTATTTGGCATGCTTTGCCATACGCATCACCTTTACAACACGCGTCTTCTGCATCTTGTCGCTGATCACTTCTCCGGTATATTGCTTTCTTTTACCCATCTACGCCTGCACTTTCTTTTCAACCAAAAGGGTCTTGATGCGCGCGATATCTTTTCTTACGGATAAAAACATATGCGGTTTATCCACTCTGCCTGAATAACGCTGAACGTTAAGCTTACCCAGCTCTTCCTTCAGGCCTTTCTCTTTCTGCAGTAATTCCTCTTTTGTAATGCCGCGCAATTCCTGTAATTTAGCTTTTCTTTTCATCGCTACCTCTGTGTGCGGGTGACAAATTTAGTCTTTAAAGGTAATTTATAGACTGCCAGCCGGAAACATTGCCGGGCGTATTCTTCCGGTACGCCGCCCAATTCAAAGAGGATACGGCCCCTTTTGACTACCGCAACCCAATGATCTAAGTCACCCTTACCTTTACCCATACGTACTTCTGCCGGTTTTTTGGTGATGGATTTATCTGGGAATATCCTGATCCACATCTTGCCGCCTCTATGGAGCTTGCGGGCAAGGATAACGCGCACTGCTTCAATCTGGTTATTCTTGATCCAGCCGTTCTCCAGCACTTTTAAACCGTATTCGCCAAAGGCAAGGTTAGCGCCCGTAGTGGCTATTCCGCGCCGGGTGCCTTTCTGTAACTTACGGTATTTTACGCGCTTTGGCATCATTACCATATTATAAAAACCTTTCTATTCTTTAGCCGGCGGCTGTTCAACCGGTTCTGTTGCTTTAGGCTGCTGCGAGACAGGCACAGGAGTAAGCTTACCTAAAATATCGCCTTTGTAAATCCAGGTTTTAATCCCGATCAAGCCGTAAGTAGTAAGGCTTTCCGTAAAGCCATATTCGATATCCGCCCGCAGTGTAGAGAGCGGTATTTTTCCCTGTTTATATGTTTCGGTGCGGGACATTTCCGCGCCGCCCAATCTTCCGGAACAGGTGATCTTAATGCCTTTTGCCCCGGCGTTCATTGTCTGCTCCAGCGCCCTCTTTATCGCCCTGCGGAAGGCAACTCTTTTTTCTATCTGCACAGCCACGTTCTGGGCGACGAGGTGAGCGTTCATCGCGGGCACCTTTATCTCGTCGACATCAATGGAAACTTCGGTTTTCACAAAGCTGTTTATTTCTTCGCGCAACCGCTCGATATCAGCGCCGTGGCGGCCGATGATGATGCCCGGCCGGGCAGTAGCGATGCGCACCTTGACGCGCTGCGCCAGCCTTTCGATGATGATCGTTGCGATGGCCGCGTGTTTGAATTTAGCCTTGATGATCTTTCTTATCTTATAGTCCTGCTGGATAAATTTGGCGTAATCTTTATGGCCGGCAAACCACCGGCTATCCCAGTTCCTGATGATTCCTATTCTTAATATTAATGGACTGACTTTATGTCCCATTTTTGCCTATCCTTTAGTATCTAACTCAATGTTAATATGTGCCGTCCGTTTTAATATCGGGGTCGCCCTGCCAAAACCGGCAGCCTTGAACCTTTTCCACATCGGCCCGATGTCGCAGGTAATTTTTGAAATATACAACTGCTGGACGTTAAATCCTTTTAGCTTGGCATTGGCTATTGCCTGATTTAAGATCTTGATCAGGTGTTCCTTCGGCCGCTTGTTGATCACAGCCAACACGCTCTTGGCTTCAGCAACGTCCTTATCGCGCAATAAGTCGATCACCTGTCTTACTTTGGTCGGAGATAACCTGATGAATTTTCCCTGCGCCTTTGCGATCATTATGTCTTCTCAACTGCCTTCTTGGCTTTTACGCCGCCGTGTTTCCTGAAGATACGGCTGGGCGAAAATTCGCCAAGCTTATGGCCTACCATATTTTCCGTAACAAAAACCGGTATGTGTTTCCTTCCGTCGTAAACCGCGAACGTCAACCCGACAAAATCCGGAGTGATCGTCGAGCGCCGCGACCAGGTCTTGATAGCCTGACGGATACCCAAGCGGCGGACTTTTTCTATTTTTTTAAGCACACTTTCATCAACAAACGGTCCTTTTTTCAGCGAACGGGGCATATTATTTCCTTCTTCTTTTAACGATAAATTTATTTGAATATTTTTTTCTATTCCGTGTCCTATAACCTTTGGTGGGCTTACCCCAAGGCGTAACGGGGTGGGGATTACCCTGCCCGGATTTTCCTTCACCGCCGCCATGCGGATGATCAACCGGGTTCATTGCCAAACCTCTTACCGTCGGCCTGATCCCCATCCAGCGCGTCCTGCCTGCTTTACCGATACTGATCGCCTCATGCTCAACATTGCTGATCTGTCCGATAGTCGCGCGGCACTCAAGATGCACCAGCCTGACTTCACCGGAAGGCAGTTTCAAATGGGCAAAATCCCCTTCCTTGGACATAATTTGCGCTGAACCGCCGGCGCTTCTGACGATCTGGCCGCCTTTACCTTTGACCAGCTCTATGTTATGCACGAGCGTGCCGGAAGGTATATGCCTTAAAGGCAGGCAATTACCAACTTTTATTTCCGCTTCCTTTTGGTTGCTGGACATAACCTCTTCGCCTACGTTTATCCCCAAAGGAGCGACGATATATCTTTTAGTCTTATCAGGATACTCAAGCAAGGCAATCCTGCTGGAACGGTTGGGATCGTATTCAATGGCGATTACCTTGGCCGGAACGTCTAAGATGTCCCGTTTAAAGTCGATGATCCTGAGCATCCGCTTATGGCCGCCGCCGATATGCCGGGTAGTGATACGGCCGTAAGAATTCCTGCCGCCGGACCGCTTAAGCGGGAGAAGCAGTGATTTTTCCGGCTTATCCTTGGTGATCTCGGAAAAATCCGAGCCGCTCATCCAGCGCCTTGATGCTGTTGTTGGTTTGAATTTTTTTAA
>CAIRWO010000174.1 GCA_903882345.1 Candidatus Omnitrophota bacterium
GCTTGATGAAAAAAACCTTAAGGTTGTCACTAAGGTTAAACCTACAAAAAAACAAATGGAATCACTTATCTTTGCCTGGAAAGTGGCAAAGCACGTCAAGTCTAACGCGATCATCCTCACTCGCGGCAGAAAAACCGTGGGTATCGGCGCGGGGCAAATGTCGCGCGTTGATTCGGTATTTATCGCCACGAAAAAATCCGGTAAATTATCCACCGGCTCAGTCCTTGCCTCAGACGCATTTTTCCCCAAAGAAGATGCAATACAGCTTGCCGCCAAATATAAGATCAAGGCGATAATCCAGCCGGGTGGCTCCATCGCGGATGAGCAGATCATCAAAATGGCGGATAAATACAAGATCCCGATGGTCACTACCGGCATCAGGCACTTCCGGCATTGATGACCTATTTTCAGGCGATCGGCTACCTCAAGTCGTTTATTAATTACGAAAAAATTTCTGCTTGGTCTTATAAAGAATCCTTTAAGCTGAAGCGCTTTAGGGATTTTTTGGCTATCATCGGCGATCCCCAAAAGGGGTTAAAATGCGTGCATGTCGCCGGCAGCAAGGGCAAGGGCTCAACCTGCGCATTTATCAGCTATATTTTGCGCCAGGCAGGATATAAAGTCGGCCTTTATACCTCACCGCACCTGAATGATTTCCGGGAGAGGATACGCATACTAGATCATCAAGTTGTTAAGCCAGTAAGCCGCCAAGCCGGCGGGGATTTCGAAGGAATGATCCCGCAAAAAGAACTGCTGCGTTTGGTAAAAAAGCTTAAGCCGGCAATAGACAAGTTCAATCTTTGTTTAAAACACAGGCCGTTATCTTTTTTTGAAGTTTATACGGCGCTGGCATTCGTTTATTTCAAAGAAAAAAAAGTCGATTTCGCCGTTTTAGAGACCGGCCTTGGCGGAAGGCTCGATGCGACAAATACAGTTAACCCTCTGGTGTGCGTGATTACGCCGATAAGTTATGAGCATACGCGGCAATTGGGCAATACGCTTAGAGAAATTGCTACGGAGAAGGCAGGGATCATTAAAAGGCAAAAGACAGGAGGCAGGAGACAAAAATTAGTCGTGATCAGCGCCCCGCAGGAAAAAGAAGCGCTTAAAGTAATCAAAAAAAAGTGTAAGCATACCGGGGCCAGGCTCTATGAAGTCGGCAAAGATATTAAATATCAAAAAATAGACGGTAGCTTTACCGTCTTTGGCCTTAAGGCAATATATCCTGATTTAAGCACCAGGCTTTTAGGCAGCCATCAGTTAATCAACGCGAGCGCTGCCATTGGAGCGGTGGAAGCGCTGAGTTTTTACCGCAGCCAAGCCGCTAATTTTATCAGAGAGGGGCTTTATAATACTGTCTGGCCGGGAAGGTGCGAAGTTGTATCAAAAAAACCGCTGATTATCCTGGACGGCGCGCAAAATACCGCTTCTGTCAGGGTTTTAAAGAAGGCGGTTAAAGAAAAATTTTCCTATAAAAAACTGGTCCTTGTTTTGGGCGTTTGTAACGATAAAGACATCAAGGGCATTTGCCGGGAATTTTACGATTTTAGCGATAAGATCATCCTGACGAAAGCAAATAATCCCCGGGCAACTGAACCCGCAGAACTGGCAGGTTATTTTCCCGCTAAGGGGCCTTATATTACCGGTAACACAAAAGAAGCAAGATCAAAGGCCTTAAGATTGGCCGGCAAAGACGATTTAATTTTAGTCACCGGGTCTTTATTTGTGGTGGGGGAATTCAGAGGATGAAATTACAAAATTTTGACGATACAATTGTTGCAATTGCCACAGCGGTCGGTGAATCCGGCATCGGTATTGTGCGCATCAGCGGCAAGCAGGCCCTGGCAGTTGCCGACGAGATTTTTGTTTCCCGGGAGAATAAAAAACCATCTAGCTTTAAGACTTACACTACGCATTACGGATGGATCATGAAAGTGGACGAGGTAATTTTGACGGTAATGCGCTCGCCAAAGAGCTTTACCCGGGAAGACGTAGTAGAGATCAATTGCCACGGCGGGATCGTCGCCTTACGTAAAATTTTGGATTTAACGTTAGAGCACGGCTGCCGTTTGGCAGAACCAGGTGAATTTACCAAGCGGGCATTCTTGAACGGCCGAATTGACCTGACGCAGGCAGAGGCGGTCCTGGATATCATCCGGGCAAAAACCGATTCTGCTTTAATGGTGGGAGTTGAGCAGCTAAAGGGGAACCTTTCTAATGAACTACAGAGAATAAGAGCGGCGCTTTTAGATGCTCTTGCGCTCCTTGAGGCAAATATTGATTTTCCCGAAGAGGAGATCAGCGCTAGCGACACAAAAAAAATGCTAGCCTGCCTAAAGACGGCAGATAACGATTTAAGCCGTATACTGGCTTCTTCCAAGACCGGCAGGGTATTCCGCGAAGGGATCAGCGTAGTTATTTGCGGCAAGCCCAATGTGGGTAAATCATCGTTGCTAAATGCGCTCTTAAAGCAGGAGCGTTCGATCGTTACGCCGGTTGCCGGCACTACGCGGGACACGATCGAAGAAATAATCGACATTAAAGGCATACCGGTGAGGATCGTGGATACGGCAGGGATCATCGAGCCCCGCGACCTTGTGGAAAAAGAAGCTGTCAAGCGTTCAAAAAGGCATATTCACTCGGCGGACCTGGTTATCATCGTATTCGACGGAAATAAACAACTGGAAAAACAGGACGATCTCCTGATGCGCAAGCTTAACGGCAAGGCAACCATCGCGGTGATTAACAAAATGGATCTTCAGCCTAAGCTGCAAAGACAAAAAATCGCAAGAAGATTTAACCACTTAGTCGACATTTCCGCAAAAAAGATGAAAAATATCAACCTGCTTGAAGAAGCGATCGCCGATGCGGTATATAAGGGTAAGGTAAGGTCCCCTGAGCCGGTGCTGGTGAGTAATTTGCGGCATATCGAGTCGATCCGCAAGGCGCAAAAACTTATTGCCGAAGCAATCAATTCGTTGGATAATAATAAACTGTTGCCTGTCGAGTTTATTGCCCAGGATATCAAGGATGCCTTAGGCTATATCGATGATATTTTGGGCAGAAATTTTTCCGAAGACCTCTTGGATAAGATTTTCTCTGAGTTCTGTATCGGCAAATAACGGGAGAGATAGATGGATAAGAAAAAGATCGAGAAGGCAGTGAGGGATATATTAGCGGCAATCGGGGAAAACCCGGACAGAAAGGATCTGCAAAATACGCCTCAGCGGGTAGCAGAGATGTATGAGGAGATCTTCTCCGGTATAAGCCAGAAACCGGAAGTTGAACTAGAGGTTGTTTTAGACCAGAAGCACAATGAGATAATCCTTTTAAAAAATATTCCTTTATATTCCTGCTGTGAACACCACCTGCTTCCATTTTTAGGCAAAGCGAACATTGCCTATATCCCCAAAGGAGGCCGTGTCACTGGATTAAGTAAATTAGCCCGGGTTGTGGATATCTTATCCAAGCGGCCGCAGGTACAAGAGCGGCTCACTACCCAGATCGCCGATATCATTATGTCCAAATTAAAACCCCAAGGCTGCATGGTAGTGATCGAAGCCGAGCATATGTGCATGTCGATGCGCGGCATAAAAAAGCCCGGGACAATGACCGTCACCAGCGCTGTCAGGGGCATATTTCAGGCTAACGAAAAGACGCGCGCAGAGGCGCTTTCGCTGATGAAATAGACTATGCTGACTGAACAAAGAATCAGGGCATTCCTGTTTTATTTAAGCGTGCTTATTTTTTTAACCGGCCTGCCTGTAATCCTCTCTTCCGCTTTTGGGTATAAATTCGACCGCCGGACATTTAAATTCACCAAGACCGGCTTGATCTTCTTAAAAACCCAGCCTGCCGGGGCAAATATTTTCTTTAACAACAAACTGCTCGCAGATAAGACCCCGGCAACGATCCGTGAACTTTTGCCGGGAGATTACAGTATAAAACTGGAATTGGAGGAGCATTTTTCCTGGGCCGGAGAGGTGCGGGTTGAGCCGAATAAGGCAGCGCTTTTGGATAAAATAATCCTTTTCCCGCGCCGGCCGAATATAAAACACATAAACAGGGAACGCTTCGATTCCTGCTGGGTGGATGAAGAAAAAGGCACGGTATATTATGCGAACTACGCTGAAAACAGCGTTTATGCATCAGACCTCGACGGTATGCGTAATGAAAAAATCGCCGATCTATTAAATATAAATCCTCCTGCTGCGGGTTGGAGGGTTTCGCCTGATCGGGAAAAATTATTGTATTTTAACAAGCACCAGATCGGGATTACTTATCTGGGTTCCGAAAGGGATAAGGCGGTTAAAAAAGCGCCCTTTGTCATGGAATATTCGCAGGGCTCTATAGAAGATATATTCTGGCACTCTGATAATTATCACCTTGTGGTGATCAGCGACAGGAGCATTGAAGTGCTGGAAGCCAAGTTCGATGCATCTCCCGTGGAGCTGGTCAAGTTAAATAAGGCCGCGGCGCGGATCTTTTTTAACAGCCGCGAAGATACGCTGTATTTTATCGATTCCCAGAAGGCCGACGACGGAAAGGTCTATGAAAATCTTTACAAACTGGAGCTAAACACGCGGATCTTCCCTTTTATGGAATTGATAAAGATTAAAACCAATGAACAACGCCAAATTAGCGAATAGGGTACTTGAGATAATACCAGGGGCAATCTCCTGGGCGATCATCATCTATATGGTTGCTTTGGCCATATGGAATCCGGTTATCTGCGCTGTGCTGATCATTGTTTTCGAGTTTTACTGGATCATCCGCACGCTTTACCTGACCACTCTCTTGGTTATGGCCTACCATAAATTAGCACGGCAAAAGAACCGGAACTGGCTTAACGATTGCAAGACTTTAGCCGGAGGGTGGCAAGAGATTTACCATCTGGTTATTTTCCCCGTATATAAAGAAGGCCTGGAGATCATCCGGCCGTCTTTAAAGGCCATCGATGAGTGTAATTACCCGA
>CAIRWO010000175.1 GCA_903882345.1 Candidatus Omnitrophota bacterium
CTGCTTCATCCAGGATCCTTGCCATACCCGAAGCGAGAAAATCAAATGTATCTATTTTTACCTCAATGCCTCTTACCTTGGCCTCGTCTTCGTTTATGCCCACGCTTGCTGCCTGCGGCTCGGTAAATATGCAGCTGGGCACGGTTTGATTATCGCATTTTTTAGGGTTGTTCGGATCCGCGATATTACCCGCCGCAATAATACCTTGATATGCCGCGTAATGCGCCAGCATAATTTTTCCTGTGCAGTCTCCGGCAGCGTAAATATTAGGGATATTGGTCCTGAGGTATGCGTCAATAATGACCTTGCCTTTTTGCGTTACTACGCCGGCTGCTTCTAAGCCCAAATTTTCTGTGTTTGGGCTCCTGCCTACGCAAAGCAGCACTAGATCATAATCATTAAAATCTCTTGCCCCGGCATCGGCATTCGTATTTACCTTAATCCCTTTTTTCTTGAAAATTAGTTCCAGTTTTCGGGCAATATCCTTGTCCGCGCCCGGCAGAAGCTGCGGCATTTTTTCGATCAGCGTTACGCTTACGCCAAGCCCGCTAAAGAGGCTAGCGAACTCACAGCCAATTACCCCGCCGCCAATGATCAAAAGCGATTGGGGCAGATTTTCCAGCTTAAGGATCTCATCGCTGGAAATGATTTTTTTCCCGTCAAATTTAATCTCTTTTAACTGAGCCGGCCGGGAACCTGCGGCGATCAGAATAGCTTTCGCGTTCAACTCTCTTGCGCCTGCTTTTACGGAGTTTAGCGAAAGGAGCCTTGCTTCGGCGTTTATGAATTCCACGCCCTTGAGCATAAACTGCATGCCTGCCGAAAGCTGTTGGATAATTTTTTCTTTTCTGGACTGGATCTGGGAAAAATTTACTGTTGGATTTGTTGCTTCTATGCCGAAGGTTTTAGATTTTTTTACGAGGCTGTAAACTTTGAGTGACTGGATAAGCGCTTTAGTGGGGATGCAGCCACGGTTAAGGCAGGTGCCGCCGATCTGGCTGTTTTCAATAATCGCTACCTTAAGGCCGGATTGCTTTGCGGTTAACGCGGCGTTAAATCCCGCCCAGCCGGCGCCGATGATCACTAAATCGTAGGTCATTTAATTTCTTTATACTGTTCTTTGAGCTTAGAGGCGCAGGCCTGAAGCGCCTGGAGTTCCTCTTGATTTAACGCCAATTCAATGATCTTTTCAATGCCGTTTTTCCCTAACCGGCAGGGCAGGCCAATACAAACGTCTTTAATCCCGTATTCGCCGTTTAAATACGCGGAAACGCCCAGCACACGGCTGTTAGCTTTGACAATGCTATTGACGATCTCCGCGATTGCTGCCGAAGGCGCAAAATAGGCGCTGCCGGAACCTAACAGGCTGACAATCTCTTTACCCCTATCCACGGTCTTGGCCGTCAGTTCCCGCGCTTTGTCTTTATTGATCAGCTGATCAAGGGCCTCGCCTCTTACTTTTGTAAACCTCGGCAGGGGCAGCATACCTTCTCCGTGGCTGCCGATCACACAGGCTTCGATCTCGTTTACCGGAACATTTAATTCCTTGCTGATCAGGTTGGCAAAGCGAGAGGCATCCAAAGTAACACCCATACCAAAAACTTTATTTACAGGAAAGCCGGTAACCTGCTGGGCAAGGCGGGTCATCAAATCAAGCGGATTGGTGACGATGATAACTATGGATTGCGGGGCCAGCTTCTTTATATTTAAACAGACATCTTTTAAGATCCCGGCGTTCTTATTCAACAAGTCCTCACGCGTCATTCCCGGCTTACGTGCCAGCCCGGCAGTAACGACTATAATATCGGAATTCCGGATCTCATTGATATCATCCGTGCCTCTAATGCTGTAATTTGCCTTTAGTATCCCCCGGCAATCCTCTAAATCGAGAACCTTGCCTTGCGCAATGCCTTTGGCAATATCCAGCAAAAAAATATCGCCTAACCCTTCCTGGGCCAGGCGCATTGCCGTCAAACCGCCGACATTACCCGCGCCGATAACTGATATCTTCATTTTCACTCCTGCTAATTCCTAATTCTAATTCCGGGTAATTCCGGGGACACAATACTTAATTAATTAGGTAAAATTAATAATTAAGTATTGTGTCCCCGGAATTAAATAACCGATATTTTCATTTTAATTTCGCTATGATCGCGTCTGCCATTTCCTGCGTGCCGACAATCCCCGGGTCATCGCGGCTGGCTTTTAGGTCGTAGGTAACAAATTTTGCCTCCGCAACCACTTCCTTGACCGCGTTTTCCAGGCGCAAAGCCGCTTGCCTCTCGCCGATATAATCAAGCATCAATACGCCCGACAAGATCATTGCCGTAGGATTGACTTTATTTAGACCAGCGTATTTTGGCGCTGAGCCGTGCACCGCCTCAAATACCGCCATTTCATCGCCGATATTAGCGCCCGGGGCAATCCCCAAGCCGCCGATCAATCCGGCGCAGAGGTCGGAAATAATATCGCCGTAAAGGTTCGGCAGCACCAAAACATCGTAATTCTTCGGACGCTGCACCAGCTGCATTGACATATTGTCGACGATCACGTCTTCAAAGGCAACTTTGCCCTCATACCTCCGGGCAACCTCCCTCGCGGTTTTTAAGAAAAGGCCATCGGTAAACTTCATAATATTTGCCTTGTGCACCGCGGTGATTTTTTTACGGTTATGCTTTAAGGCGTATTCAAAGGCGAATTTAACGATCCGCTCCGAAGCAGAGCGGGAAATCGGCTTAATGGAAATCCCGGAATCCGGCAGGATCTTCTTTTTATTGTATTTGGCAATTTCCTGGATAAGCTGTTTGGTCTCGGGTTTACCTTCCTCGAATTCAATGCCGGCGTAGAGATCTTCGCTGTTTTCCCTGACGATCACCAGATCAATGTCTGTGTAATTACTTCTTACTCCCACATAGGATTTGGCGGGCCTGACGCAGGCATAGAGATCCAAGGCATGCCTGATCGCCACGTTCACAGAACGGAATCCTGTGCCGACAGGGGTAATGATCGGGCCTTTCAGGGCAACCTTAGTCTTCTTTACGGAATCAATGACGTTTTGCGGCAGGATCTCGCCGTATTTTTCCAATGCTGCCTGGCCGGCAATTACCTCTTCCCATTCTATTTTGACTCCCGTAGCCTCGATGCAGCGTTTCGCCGCCAAAGCAACTTCCGGGCCTATCCCGTCTCCGGGGATAAGAGTTATTTTTCGCGCCATATTATACCTTTAGTTCCCCGTGCTTCTTAAAATAGTTAACCACTCCGCCTTCTTTCAACAAATCCTGCATAAACAGCGGCAAGGGTTTAATTTTCAATTCGCTGTTCCTGGTAATATTTTTCAATATACCTTTATCAAAATCAATTTCCAGTGCGTCATTCTCGCCTATTTTATCGGTATCAACCTCAACCAGCGGCAGGCCGATATTAAAACCGTTGCGGTAAAATATGCGGGCAAAGCTTTTTGCCAGCACCGCGACGATCCCGGATTCCTTGATCACCAGCGGCGCCTGCTCGCGGGAAGAACCCATGCCGAAGTTAGAGCCGGCGACGATAAACGAGCTGCCGGGGATGATCTTTTTGGGGAATTCCGGGTCAATATCTTCCATGATGTGTTTAGCCA
>CAIRWO010000176.1 GCA_903882345.1 Candidatus Omnitrophota bacterium
TCCTTGCTTTAATTTCGCCGTTTATCGCTCCTAAGCCAATAAAAAACTGGGCAAAAGAAGTAGGATATAACCCCGCGAGGTTCTTTTGTAACGATGACCGGATCGCCGCTTACCGCAATTCCCTGAACATGATCAAGGCGCATCCGTTTATCGGAGTAGGGGCCAACACATTTATGAAAAATTATAAAAAATATAAAGCATCACCGGAATACCGCAATGTCATTACTGCTGATTTTATGCAGGCACATGATAATTTTCTCCATATAGCAGGAGAGCTCGGGCTGACAGGCTTATTGATCTTTATCTGGCTCGTCTACAGGTTGTTTAAAGGTTGCGCGAATATATACAAACGCCTTAGCGATGGGCCTGCCAGGGTAATCCTGATTTCGCTGGCCGCGTCTTTAATCGCTTTTCTGGTTAACGGCCTTACGGAAAGCAGCCTCTATTCCTCAAGGGTCGCTTTGATATTTTGGTTCCTGGCGGGCTTTGCGCTGGCGCTAAATAATTTTACCGATGCAGCCAAACTTCAAAACAGTTAAAAATATCCTTGTCGTACGCAACGACAGGTTTGGGGAATTCCTGCTTAATATTCCCGCCTTGCGCGCCTTGAAAGAAACCTTTATAAACGCAAAACTTATTGCCATGGTCGATCCTTATGTCAAAGAATTGGCCGCCGGCATACCATTTATAGATGAAGTGATCTCTTGGCAGGCTAAACGCCATTCCCTGACGGAAACCCTGAAACTTATCAGATCGTTACGCAAGAAGCATTTCGATATTGCCGTGGTATTGAACCCCAGCAAAGAGCTGCATATGATCACTACCCTTGCCGGTATACCGGTCAGGGTAGGCTACAATAGAAAATGGGGGAGGCTGCTTACGCACCGGATCGAAGATAAAAAATATCTGGGTGATAAACACGAAATAGAATATAATCTCCAACTGGTTGGCCTTATCGGAGCAAAAACCGAAAATTTAGCGCTTTCCTTAAACGTAAATAATGATATAATTGAGCAGGAATCCATAATTGCAATTCACCCTTGGACCAGCGATCCGCTAAAACAATGGCCGCTGGATAATTTTTACGCGCTGGCAAAAAAGCTAACGGAAATCCCCGGCCTGAAAATTATTATTGTAGGAGGCAGGCAGGAGGAAGAAAAAAGCATCCGCCTGCTTAAGGGCCTGGAAAATAGAGTCGTTAATTTAACCGGTAAAACATCGCTGTTACAGCTGGCGGCGGTATTAAAAAAGTGTAAATTGTTGATCTCCGCAGATAGCGGCCCGGTCCACCTTGCCTGTAGTGTGGGTACGCCTGTCTTGGCTATCTTCAGGAACGACATTCCCGGCAAAGGCCCTGCAAGGTGGGGGCCGAGAGGAAAAAATAGTTTCGTCATCGCAAAAAACAGCCTGGAAGATATTAAAGTGGAAGAAGTATTGGAGAAGGCAAAGGATATCCTACTAAAAAACCCTGGCTAATTCCTGCCTGCTTAAAGTGGATAAAATTCTGATTATAAATCCTTTTGGGATCGGCGATTGTCTTTTTACCACACCGCTGATCAAGGCGATAAAGCAGGCTTACCCCGAAGCCCCGGTGAGTTACTGGTGTAACCAACGGGTAAAGGAAATTTTTAAAAATAGCCCCCGGATCGATAAGGTATTTGCCCTCTCCAGAGGCGACCTGAAAAAAATTTACCAAAGATCAAAACTGGAAGCAATTAAGATATTTTTACGGTTGCTGAGGGAGATAAAAAAAGAGGGCTTCAGCGTAGCGATCGATCTTTCCCTGGATCAGCGCTACGGCCTGGTGACTAAGCTCCTGGGCATAAAGAAACGCATCGGCTTTAATTATAAAAACAGGGGGCTGTTTCTTACGCATAAGATCGCTTTAGACGGCTATAGCGGAAAACACGTTGTTGAGCATTATTTGAGCCTTTTGGAGTTTATCGGGATCAGCCCAAAAGATAAGAATTTAGAAATATTTGTCCCCGACAGTTATAAAACCCGCGCCGCGAGCATCCTTTCCCGCGCGGGAATAA
>CAIRWO010000177.1 GCA_903882345.1 Candidatus Omnitrophota bacterium
GGCTCGGCCACAAAGAAGGCGTGCGGCACCTGAACTGGACAATGATGAAGAAGACATTCTGGGGAAAACTCTCTTTTTTCTTAGGTAAAAGGATCATCAAGCCGCAGGAACTTCCCGATGAAGAATTCCTTTCGCTTGAGACCGTGCATTGCCCGGTGCATATCGGCACGCATATCGATTTTTCCTTCCACTATGGCAGTAAATCTGAAGGCCGGCCGTCTAAAAGCATAAATGAACTGCCCTTAGAGTGGTGTTTTTCCGACGCAGCGGTCCTTGACCTTACTTATCGTAGGCCCGGGGAAGTGATAACGCGGGCAGACATAGAAGAGGCTTTAAAAAAAATAAATTACCATATAAAGGCTAATGATATTATTTTGCTGCGCACGGGCGCGGACAAATTTTTCGGGACCATGGATTATCTCAATAATTATCCGGGAGTCTCGCCTGCGGCAATCGAATTTATCCTTGAAAAAGGGGTAAATATCATCGGCATAGACACCTTGGGGTTTGACCGGCCGTATAAGTTCATGATCAAGGATTTTATGAGCACAAAAGACCCGGCATACCTCTGGCCGGCGCATTTTTACGGCAGAAAACGCGAATACGCGCATATAGAGCGGCTGACAAATTTGGATAAACTACCCAGCCACGGGTTTAAAATCCAGTGTTTCCCGATAAAAATCCTCGATGCGGGCGCTGCCTGGGCAAGGGTAGTGGCAATGCTTGATTAATAATAATGGCCAAATCTTTAGTTAAAAACTTGAACGAAATGATGGAGTTTCCCCGCGAGGGGATTTTTAGCAAGGTGTTGGTAAAGACAGATACCACAAACCATACCTTAATGTGCCTGGCCAAGGGAAGCGATATCTCCGAGCATACCTCAACCCGCGAAGCAGCGGTGACCGTATTAAAAGGCAAGGGCACGTTTGTCTTAAACGGTAAAAAAATTAAAATGCAGCCGGGGGTATTAATTTTTATGCCGAAAAATGCCCCGCATGCTTTGAGCGCGGAGGAAGATCTGGCGATCCTCTTAAGTTTATCCGGCAAGGAGAAAGAATAAGGAGGTAATATGGGCCACACTTGTAATTCTATCGTTATCAACGCGCCTTACGATTTGATTTTTGATATTTCCAACGACATTCCCCGCTGGACAGAATTGTTCGGCGAAGAATATAAAAAAGCGGAGATCGTAAAAAAAGAAGACAATAAGATCACCTTCCGTCTGACCGACGACGAAGGAAAATCATGGCAGTCCTGGCGGTTGTTGTTCAAAGAAAAATACTTTACCTACTCGGAAAGAGAAGAGCCGAAATTCCCCTTTAAATATATGAAAATCATCTGGCTCTATACACCTAAGCCGGACGGCACAGAGCTGACCTGGATCCAGCACTTTGAAATGGATGAGAAGGCAAAGTTCAACGACGAGCAGGTCGAAGGATTTATCAATAAACATTCCAAGGACAATCTCAAGATATTTAAAGAGGTTATCGAAAAACAGGCCAAAAAGGATAAATAAAAAGACCAGCATTCTAGGAGGGAAATATGTCAGACTTAAAAGGGAAAACTGCGATTGTTACCGGTGCAAGCCGCGGCATCGGCAAGGCGCTTGCTGCAACAGCCGCAAGTTTGGGGATTAATTTGGCAATTGCTGCCAGGCAGGAAGGCCCCTTAAAAGAGGCAGCAGAAGAGCTCGCCAAAAAATATAAAGTAGAAGTTCTGCCAATAGTCTGTGATGTAACTAAGCTTGAGGATCTGGAAAATCTAGTGAATAAGGCAAAAGATAAATTCGGCACGGTCGACATCTTGATCAACAACGCCGGGGTTTCCAGCCAATACCCCTTCCCTGAGCAGCCGATAGAAGATTTTGAGCGGCTGGCGCATACGAATTACCTGGGGTATGTGCGCTTGATCCGCCTGGTGATAAATGATATGATCAAGAATAAATCCGGCGCAATTATCAATATGGTTTCCGGCTCAACGCTCTGTGACCCCTTACCGAGGAATTTTATCGTCTACAGCTCCTTAAAGGTCGGGCTGCGCGCTTTTTCTAAAGGTTTATTCTGGGAGCTCCGTGACCATGGTATAAAAGTAACTTCGATCCTTCCCGGCGTAACCGATACGGATCTTACGGGCAAGCTGAAAGAGATCACTACTAATACTTCAAGGCTGATGACTACTGAGGCAATTGAGAACGCCGTGAGGTTCGCATTAACCGTGCCGGCAAACGTCTGCCCTTTGGAGATCGCCGTAATTAACCAGCAGACGCCATGGACCGCCCCGGTGATACCGTTTGAGCAGAAGCATCCGGATAAATGAACTCGCGATCAACTTCGATGAAGTTGTTCTGACAAAATAAAGGCTAACTTAACGGAGGGCATTAAATGAATAAACAGGATATCAAGAATCTGAAAAAACGTTATCTTATTTGGTTATATATGACTACCAAGGAGGCGTTTGACCGTTTTGAGCGCAAGTTTACCCAGTTGGATATCGATACGTTTATGCTTTTTGAGATGGAGAAGGAGCTTAAAGGCGCATACCTACCGGACGAAAAGAAAGCACTGGAGAAATTTATAAATGATTTCCGCGATTACATTGCCGAGAAAGAAAAGACCTGCCTTAAGCTTAAATATAAAGGAAAACTTATCGACCCGGAATTCCTTTTTCTGGATATAAAGCTGGAGGCGATTGAAAAAGCGATTGTCAAAGAATTGGGCGCAAAGGCGCTGGATGAGATAAGGGCATTTTATGAGTCAGAGATGATCCAGAAAATTTCGCGTGGGACCAAACACAAATGATTATTGACAGCCACAGCCATTGGCTTCCCGAAGAGATAATCAACAATGCGCATTTTTATTCTCATGCCTGGGGGGAAATCCGCGCTCAGCTGGAGATGATGGAAAAGGCGGGTATTGATAGGGCAGTATTAAGCTATCCTACCTCTGACGCGCATCTTAAACTGGGGGGGCTGGTGGAGGTCGCGCGGATCTATAACGATAATGTGGCGGGTATTATCAAACAAGTGCCGGATAAATTTATTGGCGCGGCAATCCTTCCGGTTGATGATAATACCAAGATGCTGGCTGAACTGAGCCGGACAACCGAAGAATTGGGATTTAAGGCAATTTCTTTGGCCTCCAGCTACGAAGGCGTGTATCTTGATGACAAGCGGTTTTTCCCGCTTTACGAGAAGGCTAGCCAAAGGAACCTGCCGATTTTTGTGCATTCTCAGATTGTAAATCCCATTGGTATTGAACGCGTGCAGGATCCCCTGCTTACGCCGGTAATAGAATTTGTTTTTGATACAACGATTTGTATCGGTAAATTAATGATGAGCGGCATGCTGCGCGAATTTAGCGGTGTGAAATTTATTTTTGCGCATTTTGGCGGCGTGATCCCGCACCTTGCCTACCGCTTTGACGCTACCTACCAGATGCTCAGGACAATAAATTTTGTTAAAGATTTAAAAGGCAACCCTACGGAATTCCTGAAGAATATTTATATGGATACAAGCGGGGACCTGCGGCAGGCGAATTTCCTTGCGGCGCTTGAGCTCGTCGGCCCGCAGCATATTTTATGGGGCAGCGACTGGCCGGCAAAGAAAGACCCTGCCGGCTCGATCAAGGCAGTGCAGGATCTGGATATCAGCAACGCCGACAAAGATAATATCCTCGGCAATAATTTAGCAAAGATACTCGCTCTTTAACAGGACCGTTTCCTGATAATACTATACGCAACAACGAGTTCCATAGGAACTGTCCCTAAATGTTCTTTCATAATTTTGCGTCTGGCTTGTCTTAGTTTCTCGCAGGGACGCTCGCCCCGCCCAGCGTGCGGGGCTTCGCTCGAGAGTCGGCTTTCGCTCCCCTTGACGCAAAGCGTCAAGGGGCCATGCCCGCTCAAGCCTCCTACGCCCTGCTCGAAACCAAGCCAATCCATCCGCAAAATATATAAACGACTAAAATCGACATTCACTCGAAAACCACTGAGCTTATTTTTAACAGTTTTTAAAGGTGGCTGCGAGAAAGCAAGGCAAGCCAGCCGCTACATAGTAAGCGAGAATAAACTATAACAACAAGGAGCATGACGATGCAGATGGTTAAGGATGTTCATTTAACGGGTAAAGATTTGACGCAGATGGTGCAGCTGCGGCCGCAGGATGTGGGTAAATACGCGATCGTGCCGGGTCCAAAGGATCGGCTCGACGTTCTGATTAAGAAGATCGAAAATCCCGTGCGTAATTTCTCATTTATGGAATACACGATGTACACCGGCACCTATCAAGGTATTAAGCTGACCGCGATAAACGGCGGCAGATTTTCCACTGATACTTCGATTACCTCAGAAGTAATGTGCAATGCCGGTATCGAGAATATTATCCGTATCGGTACTTGCGGAGCTTTGGATGAAAATATTAAGGTGGGTGACCTTGTGGTCGTAGATAAGGTAATCCGCGGCGACGGCGTAACGCCTTATTATGTGGACAAAAATTTCCAGACGTTGGCGGATAAAAAAATTACCGATACATTATATGAAGTTGCTAAGGGGTTGGGCATTACTGTGCACCGCGGCTGCACCTGGACAACTGATGCGTTACTGCGTGAGACAAGGGAAATCGTCGAGGCAAAACGCAAGGAAGGGGCAATTGCCGTAGATATGGTTTCTTCAACACTGTTGACGATCGCGCAGGTCTATAATGTAAAAGCCGGCTCGATCCTTGCGGTAAGCGACAACGTAATTACCGGAGAAATGGGCTTTATGAACCCGCTTTATTATATGGCGGAGAGCAAGTTGATCGAGATTGGCTTGGAGACAGTTAAAAGATTAGAAGGAAAATAATGAAATTTTCACCATTGTTTTGGCCGATTGAATTTAAGAAAAACGTTATTTATATCCTTGATGAGACGCTCTTGCCGCATAAAGTACGCTATATAAAGGCAAGCAGCTATCAACAGGCCTGTAAGGCGATCAGGGAAATGAAAACCCGCGCCGTTGGCCAGGTGCTACTTGTATTTTATACCTTCCTGATGGTGTTAAATCAAAATAAAGGTGAAAAAGATATCCTGCCGATCCTCAAGGAAGTTGCCGAAGAAATAAATGCCACACGGCCGACACTTTCCTTTAAATATCTTACCGACATGGTGCTGGGATGGGTTGTTTCGGGAGCGCCGTTAGAAAAAAGCATTTTAGGGTTCTTGGAAACGCTTAAAAATGCGCGGATTAAACAGGCAGAAGAAGTAGTAGAGCTGTTAAATGACAAAGATGTGATTCTTACGCATTGTAATGTCAGCGGCCTTCTGCCTCTAGTCGCGGCCTTCTGCTACAGAGGAGATAAACAAATTAGTTTTTTCGCCACGGAAACCCGGCCTTATTTACAGGGGTCCCGCCTGACGGCGTGGGAGTTGCAGGAAGCGGGCATTCCTGTCACGGTTATCGCCGATAATATGGTAGCGCAGGTAATGCATGAAGGCAAAGTCAACAAAGTTATTGTCGGCGCAGACCATTTGGCGCAAAACGGTGATATCGCCAACAAGGTCGGTACTTATCAGATCGCGATCTTGGCCAAACATTTTAATCTGCCGTTTTATGTCTTATGCCCGCCTGCTTCTAAGGCAGCTACGGGAAAGGATATTAAGATCGAAATCCGTCCGGAAGAAGAATTGCTTGAGTATCAGGGTATTCGTCTGGCGCCTAAAGGCGTAAGGGGTTATTATCCGGCTTTTGATGTTACGCCTGCAGAATTAATCACTAAACACATCTATCTGGAGCTCGGCCGATGATCTTTAATAAGGAAAAAACACTTAAGGACGAGATTATCAATATCGGAAAAAAATTGCATGAGTTACGGCTGGTAGTTGCCCGCTCAGGAAATTTAAGCTGCCGCATCGATGAAAATAATGTTTTCGTTACGGCAACCGGTACCTGCCTGGGTAGCCTGACGCAGGATGAGGTGATAAAAGTTGATCTGGGCGCGTCTACGCAAGACCCGCGTTTAACTTCCGAATTTCCCCTGCACTCACAAATCTATAAAAATTTCCCCAACCGCGTAATTATTCATTGTCATCCTACCTTGGTCAATGCTTATTTTGCCGTCTGCCCCGAGCTTAAGGCTTTGACTTTTGAAACCAAGCTTTATCTAGGCAATATCCCGGTTGTGGAACAGGATACCCCGGCAATTACCAGGCTTGAACCGGTGATCGAGGCATTAAAGATGAGCAATTTGGTGGTAATTAAGAATCACGGCGTTGTCGCTATCGCCGATAAATTCAGCGATGCCTTATATTTAATTGAGGCCTTGGAAGAAGCAGTTAAGGTCGCAGCCACTGCCCGGCTATTCAAAAAAGATATCCTTGATGACTTAGATAAAGCACTGAAAGAAAATTTCGATCAGGACAATGCTTATTTAATGTTTTCCAAGGAGCATATCCAGGCAATCGTGGACTTAGTCAATAAAGATGAGCTTATTGCGAAAAAAGGCGTGGAGTTGGACCTGACCGTTAACCTGGCAATAAAGCTCGACGGACAAGATAAGGTTTATAAATTCGTTTTTGAAAAAGGCAGGATTACTAAGTTAGAATTCGATGAGGATGCGCCGTTTGTGATTTCCGCGCCCACGGATATTTGGGAGGCGGTATTTCACGGTAAATTAGATTCTTTTGTTGCCACAATGCAGGGTAAAATGAAACTAAAAGGCGAGATGGGTAAGCTTTCCCGCTGGTATGTGCCGTTTAGCCGGTTGTTTGAATTATTCAAGCAGGTTAAAATTAAATAATCGTGGAGGTGTGTATGGACTGGGGAATGAAAAACCGCTTAAGCCAATTAATCAAGCCGGATGGGCATTGCTTCTTTCTGCCTATTGACCACGGCTATTTTCAGGGGCCAACAAGATGTTTAGAGAAACCCGGGGAAACAATCAAACCGCTGCTTGCTTATTGCGATGGTTTATTTGTTACCCGCGGCGTGCTGCGCGCAGTAGTATGCCCGGATAATACCAAACCGATCATCCTTAGGGTATCCGGAGCTACAAGTATGGTGGGGAAAGATCTGGCAAATGAAGGCCTGACTACGTCCATAGAGGAGATTATCCGGCTCAATGCCTCTGCCGTGGGGATTTCTGTTTTTATCGGTAGTGAATATGAGCATCAAACCTTAATGAATTTGGCAAAGTTGGTTAATGAATGTGAGAATTATGGTATCCCGGTAATGGCGGTTACCGCTGTGGGCAAGGAATTGGAAAAGCGCGATGCGCGTTATCTTGGTTTATGCTGCCGGATCGCCGCGGAACTTGGCGCGCGTATCGTAAAAACCTACTGGTGCGAAGATTTTGATAAAGTTGTGTGCGGCTGTCCGGTACCGGTAGTGATTGCCGGCGGGCCGAAATGCGAAAGCGAATTAGAAGTGTTCGAATTTGTCTATGACGGCATGCAAAAGGGTGCCATCGGGATAAATTTAGGAAGGAATGTCTGGCAGAGCAGCCATCCTGTGCCAATGGCAAGGGCTTTACAGGCGATCATCCACGAAAAAGCCACGGTTAAGCAAGCCGGTAAATTATATAATGACGTTAAAAACCATAAGTCCTGATACAATGCAAAAGAATATGCGCGTGGCAATGTATTATAATAACCGTGATGTAAGGATAGAAGAAATGCCTTTACCGGAAATTGGCGCAGAGGAATTGTTGGTAAAGGTAATTGCCAGCGGCATCTGCGGCAGCGACGTAATGGAGTGGTACCGCGTTAAAAAAGCGCCGCTTGTTCTCGGGCATGAGATCAGCGGTGAGATTGTTAAGCTGGGTGAAAAAGTTAAAGACTACAAGATCGGCGACAGGGTGTTTGTTTCGCACCATGTGCCCTGCAATACCTGCCGTTATTGCCTGAACGGTAACCATACTGTATGTCAGACCCTGCATACGACAAATTATTATCCCGGCGGGTTTGCCGAATATATCCGCGTTCCAGGGCTCAATGTTGACCGGGGAGTATTCTTATTACCCGAAGAGATGTCTTTTGAAGAGGGGACGTTTATTGAGCCGCTGGCCTGCGTGTTACGCAGCCAAAAAATGGCCGGGCTGAAGCCCGGACAGAGTGTGTTGATTTTGGGAGCGGGTATTTCCGGGTTACTGCATCTTTTAACCGGCCGTAGCCTGGGAGTAACCAAGGTTATAATTACCGATATAAATGAATCCCGCTTAAAAATAGCCAAAGAATTAAGCGCTGATGCAGCGATTAACGCTAAAGAAAATTTAGCAGATTGCCTACGCGAAGCAAATGACGGCAGGCTGGCGGATTTGGTAATTGTTTGTACCTCTGCGTTGCCGGCTTTTTTACAGGCATTAAAATGCGTGGATCGTGCTGGCACGATATTGTGTTTTGCTGCCACAGAACCGGGAGTTGATTTACCGGTGCCGGTGAATGATTTTTGGCGTCAGAGTATAAAGATCCTCCATTCTTACGGCGCCGGCCCCGTAGATATTACCGAGGCAATCGAACTTATCCGCGCCAAGGTTATCGCGGTAAGTAAATTAATTACGCACCGGCTCAGCCTCAGCGAGGCAGCCTTGGGTTTTAAGCTTGTGGCAGAGGCTAAAGAGGCAGTTAAGGTTATTATTGAGCCGCATAAATCATAAGCAGTATTATGGCCGACGATTATTCTCTTTTCATTAACGGTAAATTCAAAGAAACCCGCGAAAAACAGAAGGTAATTAATCCTTCTAACGGAGAAGTTATAGCGCAAGTTTCCGTTGCCGGCACTCCGGAAATAGAAGAAGCGCTTCAGGCAGCGCGGGATGCTTTTGACAACGGGCCGTGGCCAAGGCTTTCACTTAAAGAACGTAAAGAATTCCTGCTAAAAATTTCTCAGGGGATTTTCGATCATGCCTCGGAACTGGCAGGCATTGAATCGCAAAATACGGGAAAGCCAATAAAAGAAGCAACTTTTATGGATATCCCTTCCGCAGCAAAGACTTTCGAGCACTTTGCCAATAATCTGGAAAAATACCTGGAAGCAGAGAAGATTGAAATATCCGCGGAAACAAAGGCAGGCGCAAAGCTTACGCGTGAGCCGATAGGCGTAGTAGTTTTGATTGTGCCGTGGAATTATCCGCTCTTGATCGCCTCTTGGAAAATGGCGCAGGCGCTGGCTGCGGGGAATACGCTAATTCTTAAGCCTTCAAGTTTAACGCCGTTAAGTGTTTTGGAGCTGGCAAAGATAATTGACGCCGCAGGCCTGCCCAAAGGCGCGGTCAACATCATAAATGGCTCCGGCAGTCAGCTCGGCGAAGCGCTGTGTTCTGACAGGCGCATAGATATGATTTCTTTTACCGGAAGCAATGAAGTGGGTAAACAGATTGTAAATTATGCTTCCCAGGCTGTTAAGAAACTGACTATGGAACTGGGAGGAAAATCCGCCGCTATCGTCTTGAAAGATGCGGATTTGGAGGTTGCGGTAAACAGCCTGTTGTGCGCGATATTTTTGAATCAGGGCCAGATGTGCACGGCAATGTCACGGATTTTTGTTGAAGATAGTATATATGAAAAATTTATTGCGGATTTCACGGCTAAGGCAAAGCGGATCAAATTAGGCAATAGCCTGGATTTTGAGACGCAGATCGGGCCGCTGGTTTCTGAAACGCAACGTAAAAAAGTCATTGCTTACGTGGAAAAAGCAGTTAAACAGGGAGCGAAATTACTTTGCGGAGGTAAAATACCTGTTGGTCAAGATTTTAAGAATGGTTTCTTTTTTGAACCAACGGTTCTCGGCAGCATTCTATCTGAGATGGCTATTTTTAAAGAAGAGGTTTTCGGTCCGGTAGCCTGCTTGAGTAAATTTTCCGGCATTGAAGAAGCAATAAAGTTAGCAAATTGTAGTGAGTTTGGCCTTGCGGCAAGCCTATGGACGAAAGATACGGCACTGGCAGAAGATTTATCAAACCGGCTCAATGCCGGAACGATCTGGGTGAACACTTATGGTATGTTTTATAATGAATTACCTTACGGAGGGTTTAAACAGAGCGGTTTTGGAAAAGAGCTGGGCAGAGAAGGATTTTTAGAATATACGCGGCTTAAAAATATGGTCTTAGACCGCTCAGAAAGCGGTAAGCCGCTGGTAAGTTATTGGTATGGATTTTAAAATCGGTAAGGGTGAATTATGGATGTAATAAAACTTCTTGAAGCAAAGGCGGCAGAATTATCGTTTAAGCCGGCGATAATTTTTCGTGAGCAGCCGATAACTTTCCTGCAGTTAAGGGATAGCGTATTTAAATTGGCTAATGCCCTGAAAGGCCAAGGGATAAAAAAAGGCGATAGAGTGGCAATTTACCTGCCGAACTGGCCGGAATATGTTTACAGCTACCTTGCTGTCTGGTGCTGCAGGGCCACGGCCGTACCGCTGGATTTCATGCTCACCGCCGATGAACTCGTTTCCTGTATTTCTCATTCACAAGCTAAATTAATGATTGCCAAACATAAGGCAAATATTTCCTTCGACGATCTTAAGAAAAAGTGTCCGGGGTTGAAAGATATCATAACCTGTCAGGATAAGATCGCCGGCTTACTTAATTTTGAAGAATTGATCGGCCATTGCCCGAACAAGGCGCCTGAAGCGGATATCAGCGATAAAGATTACGCGATTATTTTTTATACTTCCGGCACAACCGGAAAGCCCAAAGGCGTCTTGATCAATTACCTCCAGTTGACTGCTCCGCCGAAATCCATGGAGTATTTTGTTGACTTAAACGAGAAGGATATCGCGGTCTGCGCCTTGCCGTTTTCCCACCTTGGCGGCCTGATCTATATCCAAAACTGCGTTTCTTACGGAATTAGCGTAGTTTTGATGGAGCGCTTTATGCCGCTGGATTTTTTAAAGATCATCCAGAATTATAAAGTAACCTGTTTCTGGATCGTCCCGTCGATGTACTATGCGTTCCTGCAGTTAAAAGAGTTTGAAAGTTTCGATTTATCCAGCTTGCGCTGGATGGTTACCTTCGGCGCATCCAATTCACCGGATGCCCTGCGCCGGTTCCACCAGTTTTGCCCCAAGGCGCACCTTTTAAACGGCTGGGGCCTGACCGAAACCAACGCTCCTACGGTGGTCCTTCCCATGGGCTCGGATAAAATAGAAAGTGTGGGCCGGCCAGCGCCATGGATCGAAATAAAGATTTTCGATGAAAATGATAAGCCGTTGCCGCAGGGACAGGTAGGCGAAGTCGTGGTAAAGAGCTGGGTAGTTACCGATGGTTATTATAAAGATCCGGCCTTGACTTCCGAAGTTTTGCGCAGCGGCTGGTTCCATACCGGCGATTTAGGAAAATTTGATGCCGAGGGGCATCTCTATATCGTCGGCAGAAAAAAGGAAATGATTAAGGTCGGCGGAGAAATTGTCTTTGAACCGGAGGTAGAAGCGGCGCTCCATAAACACCCGGCAGTTGCCGAAGCAGCCGTAGTGGGAGTTACCGAC
>CAIRWO010000178.1 GCA_903882345.1 Candidatus Omnitrophota bacterium
ATAAAAAAATATCAAGAGGACTCATTGTCTAGCTCGGAGCTTGAGTTTACAGCAAGATATTTGAAAGATCTTTTAGAAAAATCGACGACTATTCCAAGACAATTATGAAAAATGGGGTCGGATTTATTTTTTAGTTAGAAGGGAACCGGGGTAAATAGGAGCAAGGCATGGGATATAGGGTTAGAATAAAAAAATTTTTTCAAATAAAAGTTGATGTTCTTGATTTAGTAACCAGAATTGCAGCGTTTTTATTTGTTATTCATATTATTTATCATAAAACTCAACAACAGATCATAGCTGTGGCTTGAATTGTAATAAGCGTCATAGGAATAAGAAAAATTAATGAGTATACACAAATAGTAATGGATAAATTAAAAAAATCATCAAAGGGTGTTTTTCCTTTTGGATCAGGTGGATATGATACAACTAAGCCTATGAGTCCTGTAGCACTGGCTACTTTAAAGGAAATTGGGCAAGAAGCAAATACTGCCAAAGAATTGATTGAGTCATATAATAACTTCTTGTGCGAAGCGACAATGGCTATCCATTCAAATGAGTGGGAAAAAGCTGCGCAATGCATAGAAAAAGCGCTTAAATTGCAGCCAAATAATATCCCTCTGCAAATTCAATTAGCAATTATCTATGGTGAGAATATAGAGGACAAAGATAAAGCAATAAGTTTATGCAAAGAAGTCCTTAAGCAGGATGTAAATAATATCTCGGGAAAATTTAATTTAGCGGTATACACAAGCCATCTAAAAGGTGATGAAGAAAGCCTGTCAATTTATTTAGAAGCAGAAAAATTAATAAAAGCGCAAGGGTTAATGGAAACGGAAATTGGAGGAAAACTGAACATTTTTGTTGGGAGTTGTTTTAAAGGCCTTGGAAACAAGACAGAAGCTGGAAAGCGCTATGAAAAGGCAATAGAAATATTACATGGGTTAGCGCAAGAAAATAGCAGTAGCGCATTTTGGTTGGTAGACGCAGAAAATAATTTAAAGAAACTTTTTGAAAGGGAAATATGAAAGGTAAATTCATTACATTCGAGGGTTCGGAAGGATGCGGCAAGAGTACACAGTCTAAGCTCTTGTATGAATATCTGCAGGCAAAGGGATGCAAGGTAACTTATCTGCGCGAGCCGGGGGCTACAAAGATCAGCGAGAAGATCCGGGATATTCTTCTCGATGCCAAAAATGACGGAATGTCGGTTACCTGCGAGATGTTGCTTTATATGGCGGCGCGCGCGCAGATCGTCGAGGAAATCATCAAGCCCGCGTTGAATAAAGGCGGGATCGTTATCTGCGACCGCTATCTTGAATCCACGCTTGCCTATCAGGGTTATGGCCTGGGCATCGATATCGGAGTGATCAAAGCTGTCGGTAAGTTCGTTACGCAGGGCATCATGCCGGATCTCACGATACTTTTGGATGTACCGGTAAAACAAGGTTTGGGTTATCGTGAGAATTCCAAGGATCGTATTGAACAGCGTTCGCTGGCATATCATAACCGCGTCAGGCGGGGATATTTCAAGCTTGTCAAACTTGAGCCGGAAAGAATAAGGATCGTTAAGGTGGATGAAGATAAGGAAATTACTCAAGGCCGGATAAGAGAGTTGGTTGATAAGTATGTCTTTTAAGAATATACGCGGCAATGAACAGCCGCTGGAAATAATCAAGCGTTATCTTAAACACGCAGATACAAGTTCAAGCCGCAGCTTTCTTTTTTGCGGGCCCGCGGGAATTGGCAAACGTCTGGCGGCAATTACGCTTGCCAAGGCAATAAATTGCGTGGAGGCAACCAACGATGCCTGTGATAACTGTCCGTCTTGCTTAAGGATCGAACAGGGGCATCACCCGGATATTCATTTTATTGATGATAGCGACTCCGGCTCAATAAAGATCGACCATATCCGCCAGCTGCAGAAAGATATGAGTTTGCGGCCTTATGAGGCAAGAAAAAAGGTTTTTATCATCAATAACGCGCATAGCATGACTGCCGAGGCAGCTAATGCACTGCTAAAAGTTTTGGAAGAGCCGACCAAAGATAGCCTGATCATACTTGTAAGTTCCAAAACTGCCCTGCTATTTAAAACGATCATTTCCCGCTGTCAGATCGTGAAGTTTTATCCGATGCAGAGGACGAGCCTTCAGGAAATACTTATCCGTGAATACGGGCTGGAACCCGATAAGGCGCACTTCATTGCTTATTTTTCCGAAGGCAGGATCGGCCGGGCGCTGAGCCTGAAGGATTCGGGTATATTCGAAGATAAGAACAAGGTCATCAATGAGTTTTGTTTTGGCAGCCCGGGTTTTAATGACCTGCAGATCACGGATAAGCAGGAATTCCGGGCGGCAATGAATATATTGGCGGTATGGTTCAGGGATCTCTATTTGTTAAAAAGTGGTTTAGCAGCTGCGCAATTGGTTAATCTGGACCGCAAGGACGATCTACTCAGGGTAGTTAAGTCCCGTTCATTTCCGGAGTTTGATGAGGCCCTGGAAACCATTTCTACTTCGCTGCTGCGGCTGGAACAGAATATCAACATAAAATTATTACTGGCTAACCTGAGTTGGTCAGTTAAAAATTAGAGGTAATTAATTATGGAAAAAATAGTTTTAGTCAGATTACGGGATTTTGGCCAGGCTTACTTTTATAGAGCTGTGGATCTAGAGGTTAAAGAAGGCGACCTTGTCATTGCCGAGCACGATCGCGGCCTGGATTACGGCCAGATAGTTTCTCCTAAGGAGGTAATGGTGGACAAGGAGTCAAAGGTCTCCCCGAAGAAGATCATCCGTCTGGCAAGCGCCGCGGATACTAAGCAGATCGAAGATAACCGCACAAAGGCAAAGGATGCTTTTTGTACCTGCCTTAAGAAGATCATTGAGCATAAGCTGGATATGAAACTGGTGCGCGCCGAGTATTCTTTTGACCGTACCAAGATCGTCTTTTATTTCACTGCCTCCGGCCGGGTTGATTTCCGTAATCTCGTCAAGGACCTGGCAAAAATATTTAAAGCGCGGATCGAACTCAGGCAGATCGGCGTCCGGGATGAGGCAAAGATGTTCGGCGGATTCGGCCCTTGCGGCAGGGAACTCTGCTGTGCCAAATTCTTAAAAGATTTTGAGCCGGTGACGATCAAAATGGCGAAAGAAGAGGGGCTGCCGCTTAACCCGCCGAAGATTTCCGGCCTCTGCGGGAGGCTGATGTGCTGCCTTTCCTTTGAATACGAGACCTATAAAATGCTGGCCAAGGGCCTGCCCCGGGAAGGCGAGCAGGTGCATATTCAACAGGGCAAGGGTAAGGTTATCAGCGTTAATGTCTTTAAGCGTTCTGCCATGGTTGTGTTGGAAGACGGCACGGTTGTGGAGAACAAGTATAAATAAAATGCATAATAAATTTTATATCACAACTCCGATCTATTATGTGAATGCTTCCCCGCATATCGGGCATTCTTATACTACGATTGCCGCGGATACGCTGGCGCGCTATATGCGCGGTAAATTAGAGCCGGAAAATGTGATGTTCCTTACCGGGACTGACGAACACGGCCAGAAGATCAAGAAAGCCGCGGATGAGGCGGGTTTAAGCCCGCAGGATTTTGTCGATAAGGTAGTAGTGCAATTTAAAGGCCTCTGGAGTAAGTTGAATATCTCTCACGACGAATTTATCCGCACCACCGAAGATAGGCATATCCGCGCAGTGCAGAAGGTGCTGGAAATATTATATAAGAAAGGCGATATCTACCAGGCACAATATGAAGGCTGGTACTGCAGCCCCTGTGAGACCTTCTGGCCCCAGACCCAGATCACCGGTAATCTCTGCCCGGATTGCCAGCGCCAGCTGGAAAAGATCAGCGAGACGAATTTCTTTTTTAAATTATCCGCTTATCAGCAAAGATTGATCGAGCATATAAATAAAGAGAAAAATTTTATTCAGCCGGAAAGCAGGAAAAACGAGGTCTCTGAATTTCTTAAGCTGCCGCTGACTGATCTTTGTATTTCCCGGCCGGCAGAGCGCTTGAGTTGGGGTATTCCTTTGCCGTTCAGCGCGGGGCACGTAACCTATGTCTGGTTTGACGCTTTGGTCAATTACATCAGCGCTGTAGGTTCATTTGACGCGAAAGGAAATTATAATTCACAGTGGTGGCAGCCGGATTGCCAGGTCGTGCATTTGGTAGGTAAGGATATATTAAGGCAGCACACCGTATATTGGCCGGCAATGCTTATGGCGCTTCAGGATGCAGGCGTTTCCGGGATCAGGCTGCCGGATACGGTATTCGCTCATGGCTGGTGGCTGATGGCGGATACTAAAATGTCCAAATCAAGAGGCAATGTGGTTTCACCCTTTGACATCATTGATAAATACGGCCTGGATACCTACAGGTATTTCCTGCTGCGCGATGTGCCGTTTGGCTTAGATGGTAATTTTTCCGAAGAGGCGATCATTAAAAGATTTAACAGCGA
>CAIRWO010000179.1 GCA_903882345.1 Candidatus Omnitrophota bacterium
GTATCTGTGAGCGATTCTGCCTTGTACGCATATGGAACTGATGCGAGTTTTGTCCGAGGAGACATCTCACCATCTGTATTTATCTCAATGGATATCCAATAAGTTTCATCGAATGGCAGGTTTAATGATGTAACGCTCCCTAATTGTACCTGGAATATGCCATTTGAAATTGAAATATTCGGTTGAGTTTCGGTCCACTTGGGAGTTCCGCCTGTTCCAGAGTTATAGACCCTGAATGTGAGGTTATATGAACCATTCAAAGGCGTTCCGGTTTTATCCGTCGCTTTCCCTTGAAAGTTCATAAGATGCGGGATAGCCGCAGAAGCAGTGAAAGTAAAAGCCAATGCAGCTACCAAGAAAAATGCTGATAATAAAATTAACTTGGTTTTCATGGTAAGACCCCTTTCTTTTTAGTACACAGGATGGCACCGTTATTTTTAGTTTAGCACATAAACGTAAGGCCTGTAAGTCATATTTATCACCGATAACCTACGTTATAAGTATACTGTATATTTGATGATTTGTCAAATCTATTTTGATATTATGTAAATTGATTAAATAGGCAGAAACCGTAGAAAATCAGGCGGGCGGTTGTGGCTCTATAATCATTTGCTTAAGGATGCGGGGTAAGTGCAAAGACGACTATCTCTCCCCGGGCTTTTCCGTAATAGAAGAAAATGCGGTAAGCTGCCGGGGTATTCTGCTCGGCATACGCCTCAAAGACCTTTTCTCCGCTTGGACCGCATAGAGAAGTATATGGATGTGTTTGCAGGCCTGGATGTCGTGGATTATCCACAAGAAGTTTTAAGGCTTTAGAAACTGCCTTGAAACGTTTCTCCAAATGGGCGGATTTTTTAAGTTCTTTTAAGTCTTGCTTTGCAGCGGGAGTAAAACTCAAAAAGAAACTCATAGATCGCTCAGGAAACTTTCCAAATCATCAACCTTCTCTATCTTACCATCAGCGGCTTCTTTTAACCCTTGGCGTATCTTACCGATAACTTCCGGGTTGCGGTACACCCACGCCTCGCTGCTGGGAATCGACACAGCAGGCCGGAGCAATATATCCCCTTCTTTGCCGACGAATACCTGGTAAGAATCAATCTTCATCTTGCTTATCAAAAGTTTTTGCAGCCTCCCCCCCAGCGTTATGCGGTGCTTGGAGTCAAGCGGCCGGGTATCTACGGGTATAAACACCTCCCGAATCTCAAATACTTCTTTTTTCTTTTGTGCGGCTTTCGCGGTCTTCATTATACTACCCTCCATTTCCACTTAAAGTATATCACATAGTGGGAATGTTGTCAAGTGGGAAAGTGGGAACAAATTGACTCACATTAAATGTTAACCAAATCAAATCTATAATGCTTCATTATTATCTTGGTCGAGCAATCCGGCATGTCTCGCCGTTTTTTAGGCGGGACAGTCATGCCAAAGGCATGACGTGAAGCTTTACGGCTATAAATAAGAGGAAAGCTTCACAGTGACGGATAGGTAGAGTGTGTGTGGTGATAGAAGGCGGGTGACGCAAAGTATCCTTTTTAAATTATGGGCGAGGGTGGGATGGGGATGCCCGCCGCTTAAGGATTACAACTTGAAAAAACTATAGCTAAGACGAATGCAACAGGAGGTAATCCTTGGCGGGCATACAGATACCCCGCCTATAATACGTATCTATTGTAAACCCCACCCGAGCCCTAAAAGAAAAAGGATGCTTTGCGGCAGGACCCGCCTTCGTCCCTCGGTTTCGCTCGGGACTTCGGCGAGGCAAGCCCGCTGCCGCAACGTATGTCAAAGAACTGTGAATTTGTCAAATGTCAAGACCTGA
>CAIRWO010000180.1 GCA_903882345.1 Candidatus Omnitrophota bacterium
CTCTTCTCAAAAGAATTGACCTTATCTACCGTCTTGGCCAGGGAAATCGTTTTCTGCATTGAGGGAGCAGACATCTCCGAATGCAGCGCGATGTTCACTTTGGGGAACCTGTGGCTAATTTGCTTCTGCCTGTTTTTCAAAATTGTTTTTTTAATAAATTTTAGCATCTTTTAACTTTTTGGTTTTGACTTTTGACTTTTTAGATACGCCTCGATAAATCCGTCTATCTTGCCGTCCATCACGCTGTTTACGTCACCGGTTTCAAAATCCGTGCGGTGGTCTTTGACCAGCGTATAAGGCTGCATCACGTAAGAGCGTATCTGACTGCCCCACTCGATCTTTTTCTTCTCCGAGGCCTGCTTCTCTAGCTGCTCTTCCCGCTCTTGCCTCTGGAGTTCAAAAACCCTTGCCCGTAATATCCCGAGGGCAGTCTGTTTATTCTGGAATTGGGAACGCTCATTCTGACACTGCACGACTAATCCCGTGGGCGTGTGGGTAATGCGCACAGCCGAGTCGGTTTTTTGCATATGCTGTCCGCCCGGCCCGGAGGCACGGTAGGTTTCCACGACCAGGTCCTTATCTTCGAGTTTTACCTCTGTATCGCCTTCGACCTGCGGGATAACGTCCACGGAGGCAAAAGAGGTATGCCGGCGTTTATTGGAGTCAAACGGTGAAATGCGCACCAGCCGGTGCACGCCCCTCTCTGCCTTCAGCCAGCCGTAGGCAAAATCGCCTTCGATAAATACGGTGATATTTTTTATCCCTGCTTCTTCGCCTTCCAGTATGTCTATGGTTTTTAAACTATACCCGCGGCTCTCTGCCCAGCGGCTGTACATCCGGAAAAGCATGCCCACCCAATCGCAGGATTCCGTGCCCCCGGCTCCGGCATTAATGCTTAGAATTGCGCTGTTTGCGTCAAATTCGCCGTCAAAAAGCGTGGTGAATTCAAGTTTTTCTATGTCGGCAAAAAGCGCCTCGCTATTGCGGCCCAGGTCAAAAATTAATTCCCCATCCGCGCTTTTTAAAATGTCCGCGAGTTCTTTTAATTCCTGATATTTTTTACTTGCCAGCTGCCACGGCTCAACCGTGGATTTTAACACCTTTAGCTGCCTTACCAGTTTCGCAGAACGCTCGGCGTCGTCCCAAAACCCCGGCTGGGACATCTGCAGGGAAAAATCATCAATAAGCTTTTTTTTGTTATCTATGTCAAAGATAACCTCTTAACTGCTCAAGCCCCGCGTATATTGAAGACAATTTTGATTTTATTTCCTCTAACATGTGTTCCTCCTTGCGTAGCAAACGCACACCAAATCATCCGATAGATTTGGGTGCATGATTGTTTATACCTGCTTGATCCCCCTGAGGGCCAAGGTAAACTCGTCCCGGCTATCGGCAATACTGGCAGCCTCTTCTTCGCTTACCAAACCTTGTTTAACCAGCTTTACCAGCGACTGGACAAACGACTGCATGCCGAAGACGCTTCCGTCCTCGATGAAAGAAGTTATTTCCCAAATCTTGCCTTCCCTGATAAGACGGCTTATCGTAGGGGTAAGGACCATCGATTCATAAGCAGGGAGGCGTCCTGGGCTGTCTTTTAACGGCACCAGCCTCAGGGATATTACCCCCCTTAATAAGGTAGACAGTTGCAGCATTACCTCATGGTGCTGATAGGGCGGGAAAAAATTCACGATCCTTTCTATGGTCTTTGCGGCATTTACCGTATGCAAAGTACTCAAGACCAAAACTCCGGTCTCGGCGGCAGTCAGGGCCGCAGACATAGTTTCGTAATCACGGATGTTGGCTATATAAATAACGTCAGGGCTCTGCAGCGTAAAGGCGCGCAGGGCCGTGTCATACGACATTACATCCAGCCCCAACTCCCTCTGATTAATGATGGAGTTTTTGTCTTTAAAGGTGAATTCGATCGGCTCCTCGATGGTCAAAATATGTTTTTGACAGTTTATATTGATATAATCGATCATACTGGCAATGGTCGTTGACTTGCCGCTGCCCATGCTGCCGGTCAAAAGCACCAGGCCGCGCGGTTCCACGCAGAGTTTCTTTAATATTTCCGCCGGCAGGCCAAGCTCTTCAAAAGACTGGATGTCCGAACGGATATTCCTGATTACCAGTACCGGCCAGTTACGCTGCATAAAGATGTTAATACGAAAACGGTGGTTAAGTTCCGGCACATGAATAGCGAAATCCACATCGAGGTTCTTCTGAAAGAAGCTTTTTAATTCATTGGAGGTTAGTTCCTTAACCGAATCGTTCACTTCGTCCAGACTTACAATTTTATCGTCTATCGCTACGACCCTGCCGTCAATACGCATGCGCACATTGGCCCCGGCACGAAAAAACATATCCGAAGCGTTTCTATCAATCATGATCTTAAGGTACTTTTTTATTTCCATCTGGCCTCCTTAGTTATTATACCATAAGTTCCCGGATTTTCTTCTCTAAATCTAAAAGCCTTTTCTTCATTTTTACGCCACCCCGATATCCGCCGGTTTTACCGCTGGATTCGATTACGCGGTGGCAGGGAATAATTAACATATAAGGATTATTCCTGAGCACCTGCCCCACAGCACGGCAGGCTAGAGGATGGCCGATTTTTTTAGCAACCCACTTGTAGGTGCGCACCTCGCCCAAGGGAATGTTCAGCACTGCCTCGTAAACTTTTTTGGTAAAAGGGGTAATTTTCATCTGCCGATTATTTTTTTCCGCCTTAGCACGTGGTGGTATGCTACGGCAAACCTATGCGCCTCGTCGCGAACGCGGCGTATCAGGTTTAAAGCCGGGGTGCCGGAACTAAGCCTGATTGGCCTTGCCCGTCCCCGAATGTATATGTTTTCTTTCTCTTTAGCGATGCTGATCAAGGATAGATCAAGGCCGATTTTTTTAATTTCCGCTTCGGCAGCCAAAAGATGCGCCTTGCCGCCGTCAATAAGCACAAGGTCGGGCAAGGGCAGGTTTTCCTCCTTGACCCTCCTATAGCGCCTGCTGACTGTTTCACGCAGCATCGCATAATCGTCGATTTTCGCCTGCGCCTTGATCCGGAAACGGCGGTAATTGTTTTTATCGGGCCGGCCGCGGTAAAAACTCACCATTGAACCCGTGGCTTCCTTGCCGGAAATATTCGATATATCAAAGGCCTCGATCCTTTCGGGAATCTTGGTAAGCTTGAGCAGGTTTTTTAAATCTTCTATCCCGTTAAAAGCGGCTTGCCGGGGGCCGGCCTGGCGGAAAACACTTAAGGCGTTTATCTGATCACGAATCTTAGCCGCTTCTTCAAAATTCTTTTGCCTTGCCGCCTCTTTCATCTTAGCGGAAAGCCTGTCCAGCAGCTCTTCATATTTCGATCCCAGGAAAAGCTTGATCTGTTTTATTAATTCCCGGTATTCGGCACAACCGATCTTGCCGACGCAAGGAGCCGGGCAAAGCTTTAGCCGGCAATATAAACAGGCCTGCCGCGGCATTTTTTTACAGGAGCGGAAACCAAATATACGGCGCATAACCTTAACTGCCTGCCGTAACGAAGAGGCATCGGTATAGGGGCCGAAATATAAAGCGCTGTCGGCCTGCTTCTGTTTTTTTCTCCTGCAGATAGATATAACGGGAAATTCATCGTCGCTGATCTTCACCAGCGGGAATGACTTGTCGTCCTTTAAGCTGATGTTATAGTAAGGCTGTCGTTCTTTTATCAGCGCCGCCTCAAGTAATTCCGCCTGCGTTTCCGAAGGGGTAAGCGTATATTCTACGTCGGCGATCTTAGCTACCAGCGCCTGAGTTTTAGCGGAAAGAAAACGGGTAAAATAGGAACGTACCCGCTTTTTAAGCGATTTGGCCTTACCGATATAAATGATATTGCCGGCAGCGTCTTTGAATTTATATACCCCGGGGGCATCAGGTAAGCCGGAAATTCTTTCTTTAAGCTCATTCATTTCTTTACAGCCGGATGGGCCTTGGCTGCCGCAGCGCTTGAGGTATCGCTAAGCTTACTGTTAAGCATGTCCGTAAAGGTACCCTCGACCGTCTCTACAATAACCTTGCCGTCGTCTTCCCTTATAGCGACGACTTTTCTGATAAAACCGTCGGGGACCTCCTTACAGGCGCCGGCAACCAGCAAATCGTCTCTGGCAATGCCCTTCAAGGCTTCTGTTTTCTTTTTAAATACAAAAATTGTATAATCTTTTATTACCAGATTCTTAATATCCTCTTCTTTCAGGTTTATTATCTTACAGGTTGCCCGTGGATTATTAGCATCCAGGCAAAGCGAGCCTTCGGCAAAGAGACGGCTGGATATCGCCAAAAACATAAAACCGGCAATTAATATTATTCTCATTTACCCTCCCTGCCTTTCTTCAGTACCAGCCAATCCCAGGCCTCCTGCATTTCCCTGACCCGGAAGATAAAACAAAAAACCGCGTAGGAAACAACGGACAGCGATATAAGCATAGCTAATCCCAGCAATTTTTCCGGTAACCCGGCTTCGCCTAGAGAAATCTTTTTTGAAGCAAGGTAACAGGCAGCAGCCATGAATAAGCTCGCCAGGAGTATGCGCAGGAAAGAAAAAACCATCGGCTTGATCTCAAGCGGTTTTAACTTATTCTTTAATATGAAAAACAAAATTAAAAATGAAATTATTCCGGAAATTGAAGTAGCCAAGGCAATGCCCGCCAGCTTCATGGGAAACATCAAAATGCTGTTTAAAACGATGTTCATAAATAAGGCTAAAAATGAAACCTTTGCAGGGGTCAGGGTATCCTTAAGCGCAAAAAAACAGGACTGGGTAATTTTTGTCGCGCCGTAGGCAAACAGGCCGATACTGTAAAAAAACAACACGTTGGCGGTCATCGCTGCCGCGTATGCGTCAAATTTACCGCCGCCGAAGAGAAGCGAAACCAGCGGCCGCGCCAAGACCATAAAACCCAGGGATGCCGGCAGCATGACGAAAAAAGTTGCGCGCAGGCCAAAAGAAAACGTATGCCTTATTTTATCCCTTCCCTCTTCAAGCGCCTGAGTGGAAAATTCCGGCAGGATTGCCTGCGAAAGCGCGTTGCTGAAGATACCCAGCGGGAACTGGATCAACCGGTAGGCAAAATATAGCCCGGCAACACCGCCTTCGCCTACGATGATTGCCAACGACCCGAAAATCGAATCCACAAAATTATTCAGCTGGTAAATACAGGAACTGAACAGCCGCGGCAGCATCAACTTCACAATCACCTTTGCTGTGGGATGGCGAAAACGCACCAGAAAATTCTCGATCCGGAAACCTTTCTTATATAAAATCGGGATTTGAATTGCCAGCTGCAGCAAGCCGCCCACTAAAACGCCGCTCGCAAGCCCGGTTATCCCCTCGCCAAACAGCATCGCGAAAACAATTATGGAAATATTAAGCAGGCACGGCGCGAATGCCGGTATGGAAAAATGCTTCAGTGTATTTAAAATGCTCGTGGCGTAAGCTGCAAGGCAGATCAATAAAACATACGGAAAGATAATCCGTGTCAATAAAATCGTCGTGGCCAGTTTTTCGGGGTCGGCAGCAAAACCCGGGGCAATCAGCCGTACCACGAGCGGAGCGAATATTACTCCGGCTACCGTAATTGCCATAAGTATAACCAAAAGCAGGTTGAAGACTACGTTTGCCAGCTCCCAGAATTCTTTTTTGTCCTGCTTTACAATATATTCGCTGAATATCGGTACAAACGCGGCATTGGCTGCTCCCTCGCCCAATAAATCGCGGAATAAGTTAGGGATCTTAAAGGCGATCACGAATGCCTGCGCGTATAGATAAACCCCAAACAAGCGGGCAATTACAATGTCCCGCACCAGGCCCAATATGCGCGAGCAAAAGGTCGCCAGCCCGATAATACCCGCGGACTTAATTATTGCGTGGTGTGCGTGATGCGATTTGCCTGTTGACATAGAAAATTAAATATGGTATAAAATCTTGAGTTCGTTAAAAAATCACAAAGGAGAAATAAATATGCCCAGACGTAAAAGTTCGGTAATGCATGTCCGCCTATCGGAAAAAAAGCACCGGCAGAATCTAAAAATAAGGCAGGAAATCAAAAAAACAATAAAGAAATTCCTGGCGCTGCTTTCCGCTAAAGATATCGAAGAAGCAAAAAAACTGCTTGTCAAAGCATTCTCGCAACTGGACAAGGCCGCGAAAAAAAAGATCATCCATCCTAAGTTGGCCAGCCGCAGGAAATCCCGTTTGAGCAAACGGCTAGGATCTACCAAGGCTGCATAATTTAATTACCAGTTTTTCCAGGGCAAAATCCGGCCTTAACCTGCCGGTTTTAATGTCTATATCGCAATTAAGCAGCGCCTTCAATTTTTTCTTTGCCTCCGCTGAATAAACATTGCCTTTTGCCCAGGCATACCTTAAGCCGCCGATGATCCGTTCCGGTTTTTCACCGTCTTCCAAAAGCTGGTTTAATGTCCTTAAAGCGTAATCCAATCTTCTGGCCTCGATCTGCCGCGAAAGAGAAAAGGTATCTGCCTTTAACGTATCCCGGAAACGGCTAACTTCGGCATACCGGCTGATACGGTTTACAAATTCGTCTCTGCGGTTTATCTGGGCGATATCAAGGATGAGGATGGTCGAAGAATTCTTTTGCCCGGCAAATTTAAAGATAAATTCCCGCATATCGTCTTTTAAGCAGTGGGCGTCCTTAACGACAATTATTCTTTTCTTTGCTTTAACCGGAAGGGTAAGAACTTTTTCCTGCAGGTTGCGGAGGTCTGTTTCTTTGGCGTAGATTACATCGAGGTTAAAATCCTGCGTGTCCGGCGTGAGGAATTCTTCTTTGATTTTAGCGAGTTTTATGTCCTTGGAAAGCGGATCTCCTCCGACAAATAGGTAGACCATTTACCATTGTTCCACGGTGCGTTCGACGATCCTGCGGGCCAAGTCCTTCATGGCATCGCTAACGGCAGCGTCTTCTGATTTTGCCTGAGAGCCCATGGTAAAATAGGTTGTGTCTCCGGTAAATCCCTGCTCCTGCCAAACCAACTTGTCTTCTTTCCTGTCCCAAAGGCTGATATTAACGACCAGGTTAAGGCGGTATTCTTCGATATCGTCATTTTCCGTATACCTGACGACATCGCGCCGGAATTCCAGTAATTCTCCCTTTAAGACCAGATCCGCGGCATTTTCCTCAACCGGCCTCAAGTTTCCATCAAAGATATATTTGTTCACAACCGCATTGGTGATGTCGCTTTCCAAGAGCGGCCGGTATACCCGGTATTTGCTTGCCACGGCGGACTCCTGGGTAACGTCTATCTTATTGACAAACGGCGCTATGAAAATTGTATGGTATTTATTAGAAATCAGCGAACGGGTAGTATAACCGCATCCCGAGGCGACAAAAGACAACAGGGTAAAAATAAAGAATAATAACGCCTGACGCTTATTTTTTGACATTTTTCTTCTCCATCACCTGCAGCCTTTCCGCTGCTCTAGCGGCCCATTTGCTGTTGGGGCTATTGTTGATTATTTCCGTGTAATAAATCTTTGCCGCATTATACTCTTTTTGTTTCTCATAGAAACGGGCGATGTTATAATTGCCTTCTGTTTCTTTGTCCTTCAGCTGCTCGATATTCTTTTCCGCTTCCTGCGAGAGGAACGCCTCTGGGTGTTCCCGGACAAATTCTTCGTATTTTTCCTGCGCTTCCTTTGCCGCTCCCTGATCGTATTCCGGGCCGTGGGATACTGCCTGCCGGCAGGCGGCAA
>CAIRWO010000181.1 GCA_903882345.1 Candidatus Omnitrophota bacterium
GGTCAGAACTAATCTCTCTAACAGGCTCTTCGGATACAATGTACAAGCCCTGCATAGGGTAGTAAGGTAAAAACTTAAAGGTTGAAATAGGCGCTGATACCGCCTTGCTTAATGTTATAAAGATTTTCTTCGAGGCGATCTCATCCATCCAGGCGTAAAGAAAGATCCTGCCTTTTGGGTGCAAATGCGATAATGCCTGCTGGAAACATTCACGCGTATAAATAAAACTGTCAATGCGGAACCCGAAATACCCGGCGATATAAGGATGGCTGTCGATATTCAGGAAAAAAATATAATCAAAAACCTCTTTGGTTTCTCTTAGGAAAGCCCTGGCATCGTTAACAATGAGCCTTACCCTTGGATTGGAATACGGCATATCGGCATTGAATACCTTCCCCACATACACAATCGCCGGATCGATATCTACTGCGACAATTGAAGCAGCGCCGGCTTTTAATAACGCTGGGATATTTGAACCTACCCCTGATCCTAATGCCAGCACCTTTTTGCCTTTGAGGTCGTTCCATATGGGCCTTAGGCTCTCCGCGTATGCATCCCTTACGCCGGGATCGCGCTTATCGCTACGAACAATACTAAATCCCTGATAAAAGAGACCGTTTGAATGAACCGCCACATACCCTTCACCAAAGTTGTTTCTTGTCCCGCTAAGCTGTAATGCCATGCGCTGATACGGAGAATAAATTTCTAACGCAGCAGGCGGCCTTACGATACAAGAGACTAACAGGCAGATCGAAAAAACAACTGCCCCTGCGAAGAATGTTCTCGAGCGATGAAACATAAAGAGGTAGATGATCATAGCGGTATAGAGCCAAACCCAGGGAGAGAGCCAAAAAGCAGACATCGCCGTAAGCATGATCACCCCAATGATACTACCAAGCAGGCTGGCTCCGTAAGCTTCCAAGCCTTGTTTACGGCTCAATAAGCGCCCCACCAGCTGGCCCGGGGCAATGTTCGTCACAACGATAAAGATAAAATACCAAAAGGGGCCCCTGGTTAAGACTAATAAGCCGTTGCTACCCCAAGGCCCATACGGATAAAAAACAGAGTTCATCACAACCTGTAGGAACTGCAGCCCTAACAGCGGCAGCAGGAACGGCAGCATGAACGGCCGCCGGGCTCCCGTTAAATACCCAATGCTAATGCCCAGGAAACATGCCAATAAACTGAAGTTGCGGTAGCGGGTCAATTCGCAGGCAAACGACCCCATCCAGCGGATTATACATAATTCCAAGAACAAGACGAGAGCTGAAGAAATAACAATCCAGATAATCTGTTGTTTTCCGGAGACCCGATCAATAACTTCTGTAACCTCTTCAACCGCGGACTGGTACCATTTATCATGCAGCCGTGGGTTCTTCAGATAAAAGAAAACCAAAGGCACAATACACAATCCCAGTAAAAGGCTAAAGAGCGATAAAAACTGATACGCGGGCAGGACGGTCTTGTAATACGGCGCTCCAAAGCGCAGCTGGACATATACGCCGATGAAAAAAAGGGCGTTAAAAATAGAAAATAGCGTTAATAAAACAAACCCGGATTTTTGTCTAAAACTATAAGACATTTTTACCCCTCTATGAATCAAACGCAAGCACGGAAAAAAATGAACGGACATTGTTTTTTATATCGTTAAACGACCTTATCTTAAGAAACCGCCTGGCGATGTACGGCAGCCGGAAATAAAATGTTTTGTATGCCTGACGGTAACACTGGTAGATCTTTTCCGCAGAAACTGTAGGCAGGTTCATCACTACATGAGACAGATCAAATTTATTCCACTCTAACTGCGCCAGATAGCCGCGGCTTGAAGCCCACTCATACATCTCTGTCCCAGGATATGGAGTGGTAATGTTAAAAATCGCCACATCTGCGTTTAGCCCTGCGGCAAAACGGATAGTCTGACGCATGGAACCCTCTGTTTCTCCGGGATTTCCCAGCATAAACATAACCCTTACATCAATGCCCGCTGCTTGAGTCAATTTGACGGCTTTTTCCGCCTGCCCCAATTCAATACGCTTGCCTATCTGCTCAAGTATCCGGCAGTTTGAGGATTCGATCCCATAACCTATCTGGTGGCAACCAGCGCGCCTCATCATTGAGAGGACTTCGCTATCCACGAAATCGATACGCGACATACAACTCCAGCTGATATCGATCTTTTCCTTCACTATCCGCTCACAGAAATCCAGCACATTAACGCGTAACGCCGTAAACGTATCATCGTAAAAAGATATCTCCCTGATGCCATAGTCTTTCTGAAGCAGCTTCACTTCTTCCAGAAGGCTTTGCGCTGAACGCGCCCTTATTTTCTTCCCAAGGATCCCGGTGTAGCAAAAAGTACATCTTCCAGGACAGCCTCTTGCTGTGACCATGCTCGATGCAGGAAGCCTCTTGTAATTACCGAGGCTTGGCCGGTATTTTTTCATCGGTAGCAAATGATAAGCCGGCAGAGGCATTGCGTCCAGATTTTCAATGAAAGCGCGGTCGGCATTATGCCTACACATTGCGCCTTCTTTATAGGAAAGCCCGGCTATCGTTGCCAGAGGTTTTGCGTTTACCAGTTCATGCAAGGTGATTTCGCCTTCCTGCCTGATCACAAAATCAACGTCCGGTCGCATAAGCGCCTCTTCGGGAAGGATAGATGCATGAACTCCTCCTAAAATTATTTTTGACTGATGCAGGATATCTTTGGCAAGCCGCGCAAGCGTAAATGCCGCTTCGATCTCAACGGTCGTAGCACTGATCCCGATATATTCCGGCCGCAGGCTTCTAAGAAACTCCCGAAAGAGAAAAAAGTCCAGATGTTCTACCTGCAGGTCAAGGATCTTTACCTGTTCTCCTTTTTGTTCCAGATAAGCAGCAATACAGGCA
>CAIRWO010000182.1 GCA_903882345.1 Candidatus Omnitrophota bacterium
CATTTACGGCTGTTGGTATATTTTTGCCCACATAATCCGCTCTTATAGGCAGCTCCCTGTGGCCCCTGTCAACCAGTACCGCCAGCTGTATAAGTTTTGGCCTGCCAAAATCTATCAGCGCGTCGAGCGCGCATCGTATTGTCCTGCCGGTAAATAGGACATCATCCACAAGCACTATCCTCTTATTTTCGATATCGAAATCTATCTCCGTAGCATGGACCACGGGTTGTTCGGACGCCTGAGTAAGATCATCTCTGTACAGAGTGATATCGAGAGCTCCCACTTCGGGGCGCGAGCCGGTGATATCCCCGATCTTATCCGCAATCCTTTCGGCAATATATGCGCCGCGGTTTTTAATGCCTATCAATACGACATCTTTCATGTCCGCGGCATTTTCTATTATCTCATGAGCCATCCTTTTTAAGGATTTCTCTATTCCTTCCTTATCCAATATCTTTGATTTCTCTTTTAGCTGCATTCGAAGACCTCAAAAGGGCAAAAAAAGTCCCACGTACCTATATAATACAGATGCGTGGGTTCCTTTCACCATTTTTAATCCCTTCTGCGGGCTCTCTGTCCCCAATTAAAAGGCCTTAAATGTACATAAATGATAACATATCGTTACCAATTTGTCAAGTTTTTTCTAAGTATTTGTAACTAAATAGTCAAGATGTCCGCTTTTTCTAACAAGTGATGTGTCCGCTTTTGATTAATGTTAGTAGTAGTCCTTTTTCTTTTGGCTACCTTTTCTTTTTGTGAATAATGTGAATTTGTGGATAAGTCCTTGGGCGGATAGTAGCCGATCATGTGGGGGCCGTATCCTATCGTTATAGAACCGTCTAAATGTTCGTAAACCATGACCCTGCACTTAGCGAATGAGACCCGCAGCTCAGAAGGTCCTATCTGCAATATCCTGTGATTGTAGGAGATCGTATTATCATTGTTCACGGCTCTTTCATGCTTAAAGCAGAATATCTTATCTAAATCCATCGTCTTGGGAACAGGGATAAAGGCGCTGCCGGTATTTTCAGGTTTTATCGCGAATCGCCTGTTGTGTTCTTTAAGATACTCTGTCCTTAGGTACTTATTCGCCTCTTCTTTCGTCTTTATGCCTCTTAGCCTAAGTTCTTGAGGAATCCTGCCCTGAAGGGTCTGATTCAGACGTTCTGACCTGCCTCTTGCCTGGGGTGAATATGAAGGGATGTGCTGCGATCCTATCTCCTGAAGAGCCCTGCCTACTTGAGTGAGATTGTCTTTTGAGACTTCCTCTCCGGCCTTTTTAGTCAGGAAGAAGTGGCTTGCCCTATCGCTGTATAATGAGCAGAATATTCCCTTCTTCTCGACGACGTTTCGGATTAACTCCATACATGTGTGGCTGTCTTCCTCATCCACCAGCGCTATGTCATATAGTTCGCTGTTGGCATCGTCTAATATGGTCACAATATCGTATTCCGTGCCGTTAGAGAACCAGTCGTGGGGAGAGCCGTCCATATGCAGCATCATGCCTATTAAGGGCTTTCTTGCCCTTCGTTTACGGTGTGGATCATGCCTTTGACGCTTCTCAATAAGGCCGGCGCCTTCCAGGGCGAGCCTTACCCAGTTATAGCTTAAACGTATATTATGTTCTTTTTTTAGCTTGTCGTAAAAGTGGGACATATTAAAATCGAAGTATTTCTCCCTGTATAAACGAAGTACCTTTTCCACGGTTTCTAAAGGCGGCCTTTTGGGGCTCGGCAGCTTACGGCGCCTGTCATAGAGGCCGTCATAGCCGTGTTTTTCGTAGCGCCACTTCCACCGGCGCATCTGCCGGTCTGATATACCCAATATCTCCGCGGCTTCGAACCAGTGAATCTGTCCGGATATTGCCCTTAGGATTACTTCCTGCACCTTCATCGCCCGCTCCAGTGCGGGTTGTGGATAATATGCCTGCATCGATGACCTCCACTTTTAGGTGGAGCATATTACCATACCCCGCTTTGAAAGCGGACATTTCATTTGTTAAAGAACCGGACATTTCACTATTTTATAACAATAAATTCATCCTACGAAGCCCTGTCCGTATTATCTTGTTGAAGGGCGAAGTAGGAAAGAGTAGAATAATAGATTGTCATGATGATAACGGTTAAAGTTAAAGCAAATGCGAAAGAGGCAAAAGTAGAAAAAATATCCGAGACCAGTTTCTCGGTCCGGGTAAAAGAGAAGCCGCAGGAAGGTAGGGCGAATTACGCTGTGCGCGAAGCATTAGCCGATTACCTGGGCTTACCGAAGTCCCGGGTTGTTCTCATAAAAGGTGGAAAGGTAAAAGAAAAAAAATTCGAAATCATATAAGTTGAACTTTTATCGGTTTTGATATACAATATAACAAATAGGAGAGCTACATATGAAAAAATTAATATCCGCTTTTTTAGTAATTATCTGCGCAGTCACGTTTACTTGTTATGGTTATGCTGCCGAACAATCGATTAAACATAAGGCAGAGATGGATGAGCTGCAGAAGAAATTCCACTGGTGGCCGACTGACGCTAAGCCAAATCCCGTAAGAGATGAGCGTGGCGGATACTGGTGGTGGCCCA
>CAIRWO010000183.1 GCA_903882345.1 Candidatus Omnitrophota bacterium
CCGGCGCTCGAAAGACAACAAATGGGTATATCCGGTTGTCCTGCCTAATGGCGGCACGACCTATCTTTTTAAGACTTTACTTTCTAACGAGTGCGCGAATAATTGTAAATATTGCCCGTTAAGAGCGGGTTCGCAAGTCTTGCGCTGCGGCCTTAGCCCGGAAGAGCTAACCAGCAGTTTCTTTTCTTATTATAAGGCACGCAGGGTAAGCGGGCTTTTTTTGAGTAGTGCGGTAATGAACAATCCGGATTTTACGATGGAACGCATTAACCGTGTAGCGCTAAATTTACGCAAGCGGCAGTTCAAGGGTTATATCCATTTAAAGATCATTCCCGGCGCATCCGACGCAGCCATCCGCCAGAGCCTTGCCCTGGCAAGCGCGGTATCCTTAAATATCGAAACTGCCGGGGAAAATAATTTTAAGTATCTTAGCACAACAAAAAATTACCTGCGCGATATTATCCGTCCTTTAGGACTTATCAGCCGGCTTACGGGCAAGGGCGCTTATTACAGCGGCGTTAAACAAACTACCCAATTCGTGGTTGGCGCTTCCAAAGAAACAGACAAGGAAATTATCAATTACTCCTGGAAATTATATAAGGAATTGGGCTTAAGCCGCGTTTATTTTAGCGCTTACCAGCGCGGTGCGGGCTCGCCTGAACTCCCCGGTGAACGCTCCAGCTATACAAATAACGATCTCTTAACGCGCGAACACCGTCTCTATCAAGTGGATTGGCTGATCCGTAAATACGGCTTTAAGGCCGATGAAATCCCGGTTGAGCCGGGCGGTAACTTGTCTCTGGTAATTGACCCGAAAGAAATGTGGGCAAAGCTGCATCCGGAATTCTTCCCCGTAAATATCAATAAAGACGATAAATACCGTCTGCTGCGTGTTCCCGGCTTGGGCCAGGTAATCATTGAACGGATAATCCAACTTCGTAACGAGGGAATAAGGATTCGATCCCTGGAAGATCTTGGCAAACGGAATAAACTACTTATAAAAGCCAGGAAATACCTGGCCTTTAGATAAAATATTTTTTAAAAAAACATTGACATAGTTGTAAGCTCTTATATACTAATACCTAAGTACTTGTTTAAAGTTGGGAACTTTACCGTTCGTAAAATATCCGAACCGACATAAGGTAGCTCGATAAAATGAAAAAAGGTTTTACGCTCCTGGAAATAATCGTGGTTATCGTTGTCCTTGCAATTATGGCTACTTTGGCTATCACCCAATACACAAAAATGATTGAAAAATCCCGCGGTTCCGAGGCAAGGCTGATGTTAGGTGCAATAAGAAAAAATGAGATGGTGGCGAGGTTGCAAGTCGGAGCCTGTTCGTCTACCCTCGCCGATGCGGGCATAGGCATAGATTATCCTTCGGCTTGCCTTTCTACGCATTATTTTACCTATAGTATTGCTGCTGTATCCGGTAATATGTTTACCGCCGTAGCCACCAGATGCACGATAAGCGGGAAAGTCCCGAACTATACAGCTGCCGGTGGGACAATAACCCTGCTTACTAACTTTGATAACGGCGCAGACAGCTGGACAACTACGGCCCCGTATTAATTACTTCCCATCCATAATTTAACCTTGATTTAAATATTCCCCAGCGCTACAATAATTAAAAGGCGGTAGAGATGTCGCAAGAGAAATTTACCCTTGATTGCTCCACGCCAAAAACGCTGCAGATTAAACTAAACGGAGACTGGCAGGTTTCCGCAGGGTTCCCTTCGGTAGATCTGGTCATACTTTAACTCAACAAACATCCGGATATCCGGCAAATTACTTTTGTTGTTCCGGAAACAGTCAAATGGGACAGCGGCCTTGTTTCTTTTCTTCTTGAATTGATCAGGGAGTGCGAGAGCAAAAATATCCGCGTTGTTCGCGAAGGACTGCCGCAAGGAGCCCAGAAACTGCTTGCGCTTGCCTTGACGATGAAATAAAAAAAACTTCCGCGCCATGAGCCGCCCGAGCCGTTTCTTGAAAAGGTCGGTGAAAAAGTTTTGCAGATTAGCGAAAGTATGCGTTCGCTATTTGGTTTTTTAGGAGAGCTTACTGTTTCTTTCGGCCGCCTGATTACGGGCAAGGCTTATGTCCGTTGGGATGATTTTGCAGTTACTATACAAAGATGCGGCCTTGACGCCTTCTTGCTTGTTTCCTTGATCAGCATGTTGGTAGGCATGATCCTTGCCTTTGTAGGAGCAATACAACTTAAGATGTTCGGGGCGCAAATTTTTATTGCCGATATTGTCGGGATCGCCATGGTGCGCGTATTGGCAGCGGTGATGACAGGCATTATTATGTCCGGCCGCATCGGGGCGTCTTTTGCGGCAGAACTCGGCATTATGCAGACAAACGAAGAAATTGATGCGTTAAAAACTTTAGGGGTTTCTCCGGTTGAATTTTTGGTGATGCCGCGCGTTTTGGCATTGTTTATTATGCTGCCGCTTTTGACCATCTATGCGGATCTTATGGGTATAATAGGCGGCTTTATCATCAGTATCGGCATGCTTGGCCTTAATCCAATAGAATACTGGAATCATACCCAACATGCGGTAAAGCTGATATATCTCTGGATAGGGCTCATTCACAGCCTTAGCTTTGGCCTGATTATTGCCATTAGCGGATGCCTGCGCGGAGTTAAGTGTGAAAGAAGCTCCGCAGGCGTAGGAGAGGCGACTACTTCGGCAGTGGTTACCGCGATCACCAGCATCGTGATTGCGACTGCGATCATCACATTTATTTGTCAGATTTTGGGAGTTTAGCTTATGGATAGCGTATTAGATCCGGTTATTGAAGTCAGTAATCTTGATCTGGGATATGCGGATTATATTGTGATGCGTAATATCAGCTTTAGCGTGCGTAAAAACGATATCTTTGTTGTCATGGGCGCAAGCGGCTGCGGTAAAAGCACTTTACTTAAAGCCCTTATCGGCCTTAATCAGCCGCTAAAAGGAGAGGTCTTATACAACGGAAAAAACTTTTGGGATACGGATGAGGCAGAGCAGCAGAATATTACGCGGCGTTTCGGAGTCCTTTATCAGGGGGGCGCATTGTGGAGTTCTTTGACATTAGGAGAAAATGTTGCGCTTCCTTTACAGATATATTCAAATTTATCCAGTATTCAGATACGGGAAGTAGTCGCCTTAAAGCTTTCCTTGGTAGGCCTGGCCGGGTATGAGGATTTCTATCCTTCAGAAATCAGCGGCGGAATGCGCAAAAGGGCAGGCCTTGCGCGGGCAATTGCGCTTGATCCGGATATAATCTTTTTTGATGAACCCTCGGCCGGGCTTGATCCGGTGAACGCGCGGATGCTTGATGATTTGATTATCCAGTTAAGGGATGTGTTGGGCGCTACGATCATAGTTGTGACGCACGAACTTGCCAGTATTTTTTCTATCGCGGATAATTCAATATTTCTTGATGCGGAAAGCAAAACTATGATTGCTGCGGGTAATCCCAATGATTTATTGGCGGATTCCCGCGACCCCCGGGTTATCCGGTTTTTGACCAGAGGAGCCAAACACCCGAACCTATAGGATGGTTCGGTGTACGTTTGCTACGTAAGGAGTCGGACAATGAAGAGAAAGGCGAATAAAACATTGATTGGTATATTTGCAGTGGGGGCCGCGGCGTTGTTATTGATAGCAATAGTAGTCTTTGGCTCAGGGTCGTTATTTAAGTTGGCAGATAAATACGCCGTGTTCTTTGACGGTTCGGTCAAAGGGCTTTCCGAGGGGGCACCGGTAGTTTTTAGGGGCGTAAAAATCGGTAACATCACCAGCATTATTCCGGTTTATGACCCGGAAAGAAAAGATGTGTTCATCTGTGTTATCATTGATATCGAGTTAGCCCGCGTAAATGGTCTGCCGGATGTTGTCGGCTATCCTGATTATGCTCCGTGGATTAAACGCGGTTTACGGGCAAAACTGGAAATAGAGAATTTTATTACCGGCCAGCTTATGCTGGCGTTTGATTTTTATCCGGATAAGCCGGTAAAGCTTTACGGTATTAAAAATAAATATCCTGAACTGCCTGCGCTTCCCGTGTCCCCGGATATTTTCGCGGTGATGAATGAAATTCCGATCAAAGAAATTTCGAATAATCTTAAAGATACGGTCATCGGGCTCAACAAATTGGTAAATTCAGGCGATTTACAGGAAAGTTTCTATGATCTGAAGAAGACGCTCCAGGAGGTAACCCAGGCATCGCGCTCTTTACACCTGCTGCTTGAATACCTTGAGCAGCATCCGGAGGCATTATTAAAAGGTAAGCCGGTTAGCAAAGGAGAATAGGATGAAACAGCACGGCGTGCTATATTCCAGATATCCGATGATTATAGTTTGTCTGTTTTTTATTTTAATTTTAAACGGATGCATAACTGCGCCGGACAGCCCCGTTCCGCGCTTTTACAGGCTGCAGGCTGTAGATGATATTCAGGCAGGCGGGAAGTTTAACCTTGCTTCTAATATGATTATCGGCGTTGGCCCGGTAGGGATCCCGGAATATCAAAACCGGCCGCAGATCGTCACCCAGAACGAAAACAAGATGCTGACCATCGCCCAGTTCGACCGCTGGGGGGAGCCTCTTGACCTTGCGCTGGCGCGCCTGGTCAGCGATAACCTTACAGCCCTGCTTGAAGGCGCAACTATTAAGACTTATCCTTGGAATTTAGCTATTCCGGTAAAGTATCAACTGATCATGGATGTTGTTAAATTAGAAAGCCAGCTTGATAAGGATTTATTTTTTGCAGCGCAGTGGTCGATCCTCGATGCGCAAGCCAATAAAATGATCATGATGAAGAAATCGGAGTTCCGGCTAGCGATCAATCCGCATAATTACTCAGGTCTTGTAAAAACGCTGAGTCAAGCGGCGGCAGCGTTAAGCAGGGAGATCGCTAAGGCGCTTGAATCGTTGGAAGCCCAGCAGAAAAATTAGCTCCGGGGTTACCGGCAGGTTGGTTAAAGGCTATGGTTGTGAGAGACGACCATAGCCTTTTTTATAAACTCCTTTTGGATAATTAAATATTGACAAGGAGATAAATACAATATATCATACTAATTATATGTTTCATATAGATAAGAGGAGGTATGATATGAATTCTATCTTTAAAGGTAAGGCTTATGGCACGGCAACTGTTGGTGAAAGGGGCCAATTTGTTATTCCTTCAGGGTTACGAAAGGCGTTGAGCCTTAAGCCGGGAGATCAGATTATGGTTTTTGCTAAACTTGATAAAAGAGTAATCAGTCTTATGCCGGAAAAAGATTTTAGCCACTTTTTAGAACGTGCCTCAAAGCTTATTTCAAAATTAGAAAACAAGATTCCCCGTAAATAATATTATGCATAAATATTTTAATATTTCCCTGGCGTTTTTGTTATTTTTATCTCTTTCCTTTAATAAAGCAGGAGCCGAAGAAATTCTCTCTTGGCAGGATTGCATCAAGGAGGCAGCCAAGAACCATCCGGATCTGATCGCGGCAGTAGAGCAGGTAAAACAATCGGAAGCCGCTAAGAAGATCACCGCCAGCACGCTTTACCCTCAAATCACTGCTGATTTAAGCGCATCAACAAGCAAGACCGGTTCCGGCGGTTCAAGTGACTCCGGTTCCGGCGGGAAGGGTGGGCAGGCCAGCGGTAGCTCTACTACTGATTCGTACGACTACGGGTTGACCGCGACACAACTGGTATTCGACGGAACTAAGACAATCCAAAATGTAAAAGCTGCTTCGGAAAACATCAAGGCATCAAAGGAGAATTTCAGGTTTACTTCCACTACCGTCAGGTTTAGGCTGCGTTCAGCCTTTGTCAGTTTACTGGAAACGCAGGAATCGCTGAAGATTACGCAGGAGATTTACGATATCAGAAGGAGCAACCTTGAATTGATCACTTTGCGCTATGAATCAGGATTGGAGCACAAGGGCGCCTTGTTAACTGCCGAAGCAGATCTGGCCAACGCAAAATATGGGATTGACCAGGCCAAAAGGGCCCTGGAAGTCGCCCAAAGAGACCTGATAAAAGAAATGGGCCGGCAGCAATTAGTCCCCGTAGCAGCAAAAGGTGATTTTGAGGTAAGCGACAGGGTGAAAGAAAAGCCCGATTTCCTGGCCTTAGTGAAAAATAACCCTTCTTTGCAGCAGCTTATCGCCCAAAAAAATGCGGCACAATTCAGCCTGAATTCTGCCTATGCCAATTTTTCTCCCACGCTTTCCGGCTCGGCAGGCACCGGCAAAGCCGGAAACCACTGGGAGCCGAAAAGTGACCAATGGAACCTGGGACTTGCTTTATCCATGCCGATATTTGAAGGGGGTTTAAGGTTCGCGCAGGTAGATCAGGCCAGGGCTTTATTGAACCAATTGCGGGAAAATGAGAGAAGCACGAAAGACAGCCTTGTTTTGACATTGGAAGAGACCTGGGCAGCGCTGCAGGATACAATAGAGAATGTAGAGGTGCAGAGAAAATCCCTGATCGCCTCGGAAGAACGTTCAAAGATCGCCCAAGCGCAATATTCCATCGGGCTTATTGCATTCGATAACTGGACGATTATCGAAGATAACCTTGTAAGCGCCAAAAGAAGCCTTTTGAACGCGCAAACCAATGCTTTACTCGCGGAGGCAAGCTGGGTCCAGGCGAAAGGAGAAACGTTAGAATATGAGTAAAAGAAAATTAAAATTCTTTTTGATCGCAGGGTTAATCTTGATTGTGATTGTATTTTTATTCATAAAATCAAGGCGAAAGACTGAAACAGGCGAGATAACGCAGGAGATCAGTCCGACTACCGGGTCTATCCATACCGTTATTTCCACAACCGGCACGGTGCTGCCGAAAAACCGCCTGGAAATAAAACCGCCGGTTAACGGCCGCGTAGAAAGCGTCCTTGTTAATGAAGGAGATAACGTAAAAACCGGGCAAACCTTAGCCTGGATGAGTTCGACCGACCGGGCCGCGCTTTTGGATGCCGCACGCGCTCAGGGAGCAGCCCAATTAAAATACTGGCAGGAGGCTTATAAGCCGATAGCGCTGTTGGCGCCCATTGACGGACAGGTTATCGTAGCCACGACCCAACCCGGCCAAACCGTTACCACTGTTGATGCGGTAGTCGTGCTGTCGGATCATCTGATTGTCCGCGCCCAGGTCGATGAAACAGATATTGGAAAAATCAAGCTCAAGCAAGAAGCCACCATTACTTTAGATGCCTATCCGGATACAAAAATAAAGGCGGCTGTAGAACATATATACTATGAATCACAAACCGTGAATAACGTCACCATATATAATGTCGACCTGTTGCCGGAAAATATGCCGCCGTTCTTCCGTTCCGGGATGAATGCAACTGTAGATTTTAGGGCGGAAAGCAAAGAGAACGCCCTGCTGATTCCGGTTAATGCGGTGCATAAGGAAAAGGAAGAGGCCTTCGTTTTATTGGCCTCGGAACAAGGTAAGGAGCCGGTTAAACGTATCGTTGAGTTGGGTATTACCGATGATAAAAACTATGAAGTCATTTCGGGACTGGATAGCAATGATAAGATAGTGATTAAGGAAAAAAAATATGTTCTTTCCACTAGTAGCACAGGCAGTAATCCATTTATGCCGTTGCGGCCGCAGCAAAAGAAGAAAACAAACTAACTCCGTCATAGGAAGAAAAACATGATCGAAGTAAAAAACTTATATAAAACTTATCAAATGGGCGATATTAAGGTAGAGGCCCTGCGTGATGTGTCGTTGAAGATCTCTACTGGAGAGTTCGTGGCGATCATGGGTGCTTCCGGATCGGGAAAATCTACGCTGATGCATGTCTTGGGCCTGCTCGACAGGCCGGATGCGGGGCAATATTTTCTCGCGGGCACAGAAGTAACGAAGCTTACGGATAAAGAACTGGCTTTAGTCAGGAACCGGCTGGTGGGTTTTGTCTTCCAGCAGTTCCATCTATTGCCCCGGATGTCGGCCTTAGAGAATGCCGAGCTTCCTTTGATTTATGCCGGTAAAAGGCATTTAAAAGATAGGGCGGCAAAAGAAATTGAAGAGGTCGGCCTGAAAGACAGGATGTTCCACAAGCCAAATGAGATGTCCGGTGGCCAGCAGCAGAGGGTGGCGATTGCCAGGAGCCTGGTCAACGACCCTCCGATAATCTTTGCCGATGAACCTACGGGGAACCTTGATTCAAAAAGTAAGGAAGAGATAATTACCATATTAAAAAAACTTAACGCGAAAGGCAAGACCATAGTTGTCGTGACCCATGAAAGCGAAATTGCCGCTCACGCCAGAAGGATCATCAGTATGCGTGATGGCCAGATCATCTCCGATAAGATTATTTCCGGTGAAGCAAAAACTTCTGAAATCGCCTTTTCTGAAAACTTAGTCAAAGATATTTTGTCCAAATCCAGCAGCACGGTAAAAGGGGGCATAGAATTCCTGGATTATCTCAGGCAGGCGATTTCTGCCATGCTCGCGCATAAAATGCGCGCGTTTTTATCAATTCTGGGCATACTTATCGGCGTTGCTGCGGTGATCGCCATGATCGCCCTGGGCCGCGGGGCGCAGGAATCAATAGAAAAACAACTCTCTTCATTGGGCTCTAACCTTTTGCTGATCAGGCCCGGGTCTCCGAAAGTGGGAGGGATAGCCATGCAGTCAGGTTCGACCACCCGTTTTACATTTCAGGACCTGACGGCAATATCCAAGCTTACGGATATGATAAAATATATCAGCCCTTCGGTAACCAGCCGCGCGCAGATCGTATACGCAAATAAAAACTGGAATACCCAGGCCGAAGGCGTAGGAGTAGCCTACGAACAATTGCGCGTTGCCACTCCGACGGTAGGCAGATTTTTTAGCGAACAGGAAGTAAAAATGAGGAATAAGGTGGTTTTGCTGGGCACTACCGTGGTGCGGGAGCTCTTTGGCAGCGCTAACCCGATCGGTGAAACCATAAGAATAAACCTGATCAATTTTAAGGTTATCGGGATCCTGCCCCAGAAAGGCGCAACCGGGTTCCGTGATCAGGACGATACGGTTCTCGTGCCTATAACTACCGCGATGTACAGGCTATTGGGAAAACAATATATCGATCAGTTTTACGTGGAAGCAAAGTCACCTGATCTGGTGGATCCGGCGCAGGAAGCAGTAACAAAAATTCTTGTCAAGGAACACCATATAGCTGCAAAAGACGCGGAAGATGCGTTTCAAGTCCGTAATATGTCTGATATCAAGGCAGCAATGGAATCCAGTACTAAAACTATGAGTTTATTGTTGGGCTGTATTGCCGCGATCTCTCTTTTGGTCGGCGGTATAGGCATTATGAATATTATGCTTGTTTCGGTAACCGAACGCACGCGTGAAATTGGCTTGCGCAAGGCGATCGGGGCAAACAATAAAGATATCATGACCCAGTTCCTTATCGAAGCAGTCTTAATGTCGTTTATCGGAGGCGTAAGCGGCATTGCTTTAGGAACAGGCGTTTCTGTGTTGATTACTTTATTCAGCGGATGGGCAGTGAAGATCTCTTTATTCCCGATACTTCTTGCAACCACATTCTCCCTGATCGTGGGGATCGTATTCGGGCTTTGGCCGGCCCAAAAGGCCTCTCAGCTTGACCCCATTGAGGCCTTAAGGTATGAATGAGATTCACCATAAACAATCTCCCATCTTTATTATCGGTACGGAGCGGTCGGGAACAAATTTATTAAGGCTCATCCTCAATTCCCACTCTCATATCGCTATTCCCCATCCACCTCACATCATGAAGAATTTTTCCAACCTAGAGCCGCTTTATGGAAATTTGAATTCTGATCTCCATTTTAAAAGATTAATCAAAGACGTTGTCAGGATGGTCGAACTTCATCCTTACCCCTGGGAGATTAAGATCGACCGAGAGAGGATATTCCGCGAAGCAGCCGAAAGAAACCTGATCAATATATTTTTCGCGATATACAACCAGTATCTTGAAAGCACGCAGAAAAAGCGCTGGGGCTGTAAGAGTACTTTTATGATCTATCACGTGGCCTTGATCCGGCGTTATTATCCACAGGCAAAATTTTTATATATGGTCCGGGACGGCAGGGATGTCGCGGCATCTGCCAAAAAATCAATCTTCAACCGTTACTGTGTTTATTATACCGCGCAATTATGGAAGAAAGAGCAGCAGATCGGTATTTCCTGGTTGGATAAACTGTCCGCTAATGATATATTTTTACTTAAATATGAAGACCTGCTGGCAAAACCGAAAGATATGGTCGGGTCGTTGTGTAGTTTCCTGGATGAGCCATTTGAAAACAGCATGCTTGATTTTTCAACTACAGAAGAGGCAAAGAAAAGCGGCAGTATTAGTGCTGCCTGGAAAAATACATCTAAGCCGATTATAAGGGACAATACAGGGAAATTCAACAAGGAGCTGACTGAAAAAGAAATTGCCTTATTTGAAGCTATCGCCAGCCGGGAATTAGCTCATTTCTCTTATGCGCTTATAACACCCACTTGTGTTTCTGAAGAAGAGAGGGTCAAGAGAGCCAGGTATAAGACCAGCTATTTTTTTGAAGAATTTTTTTTAATGCTTAAGGTACAATTAGAGCATCTTTTTACGGACAAGCATAACAGCTTAAGGTTTAAAAAGTATTGGTTCATGAAATTGACTAGGGTCATCAGGCTAATAAAATGAAAACGGACATCCGTAAAACGGCTAATTTTAGAAGAGATATATTTGAGAGGATCGCAGCCAGGGACTCAAACCAGCTATGGTTAAGGGCTTCAATAAAAGACGTCAAAAGAGTTGTTGTTGTAGCCGCTGCCTCGCGTTCAGGTTCGAGTTTATTATTTGCGCTGCTTAAGAAAATACCCTGCATATACTCATTGAGCGGGGAAAGCGTTCCTTTTTATAAATTAAACGGGCTTTCTGGCGATGCTTTTTTTTCTGATCAAATCCCGGTAGGGACGCCTTTCCTGCAGGAACAATGGTTTAATCTGTCGCGCGATTTTTTAAGCGATATTTCTTTGGCCGCAAATGAAAACAGGGCAATAAAAGAAGAAGATATGCCGGGCCGCTATATTGACGATCTTGCTTTGAGGTTTTCTTTGCAGTGGCCCGCTGTAGGTTTTTCCTATGAAGTTTTTACGCGCCTGGCGCAGCAGGCTTATCAGGCGTATAGAGCGACGCATAAGGTATTTTGCTTAGAAGGATTTTATCTTGAATTGATCCACCGGCTAAGGCGGGAATATGAAATTATTAATCCCTATTATTATGATATACCTATCAGAATGGTCCGGGAGAAATTTCCTAGCCTGGAAATCCCATCCGGGCCGCCGGACAATACACTGGTAATCGAAGAGCCTCCGTTTATCTTGTTGTCTCCCCGTCAGAATGCCCAAAAAAATGACCTTTCGGATAAAACACTCCTTTTAAAGTCTTCCGCGGATTGTTACCGCCTGCCTTTTCTGGAAACTATTTTTCCAAATGCCAAGATCAGCATTATCTATCTGACCAGGAATCCTTTTGGTTCTGTTAACGGTTTATATGATGGATGGTTACACCGGGGGTTTTTCTCTCATAATTTACAGGCAATTTTAAAAAGCCGCAAGCAAATGCTTGGGATATCGGGTTATTCGGATCGCCATGAATGGGGGAAATGGTGGTGGAATTATGATCTGCCTCCAGGCTGGCAGGATTATGCGCAGAGACGGTTGGAGGAAGTATGCGCTTTTCAGTGGTATTCTGCAAATAATGCCGTACAAGGGTATTTAAAAAAAAGCGGGAAATTGCCTTGCCGCGTTGCGTATGAAAATATAACCGGCAGCCTCGCGTCAAGAACCGCAGAGATGAATAAAATAATGGATTTTCTCGGTTTAGGAAGGGGATCGGTTAAGCACTTAGATCTGGATAAGCTGCCGGTTGTGCAGGCAACACAGCCGCCTCAAGCCTATAGATGGAAGAAGAGAAAAGATATATTACTGCCCCTCTTGGACGATCCTGTAATATCGGGTATGGCAGGCCAGCTCGGCTACCGCAAAAATAATATCGAAGGGTGGTTTTGATGACGCGGTATTTTTTAGATTCGGAATATCGTCCTCTAAAAGCGGTATTATTGTGCAGGCCTGCTTTGCAAATAGGAAATGCCGCTGACCCGGGAAAATTCCTTCATTTAAGAAAGATCGATCTGGCGGCCATGGAGGCGGAATTCAGGGGGATTATTGAACTGTATAAAAAACTCAAAATAAAATCTTATTTGCTTAATTCGCAAAAAATGCCGCATAGCGTAAACCAGTATCTGTTTAACATAATGTTTACGCGCGATCTTTTTTTTATGACTGTCAGTGGTGCGATCCTATCCCGTATGGCTTCTGTTGTAAGGCGGCAAGAACCCAGGTATGCGGAGAGGGAGTTAAAGAAGATCGGCGTGCGCATAAGGAAAGTTATCCAAGGTAACGCTACATTTGAAGGCGCGGATGCTTTATGGATAAATCCCCGCCTGGTTGCGGTAGGCGTGGGGAAGAGGACCAATCATAGCGGCTTTGTGCAGTTTAAAGAAGAGTTGCAGCGCGACGATATTCAATGCGTTGGCCTTCCTGCGCCTTGCGCTACGCTGCATCTTTTAGGCGCGTTACAGCTTGTTGATAAAAATTTAGCTTTAGTAAGAGTAGGTTTGGTTAAACCGGAGATTATCAGCTTCTTGAAGGAAAATAAGATCAGGATCATTAAAATTCCTGAAAATAATGAAGTTAGAAATAAACAGGCCATGAATTTTGTTACGCTTGCTCCAAAAAGGATTATTATGCCGGCTTTCTGTCCCCGGACAAAAATAATTTTCCAGCGCCACGGAATTAAAGTGGCGGCGGAGATCCCCGTAACGCAGCTGATTAATGGCGGCGGCGGGCTTGCTTGTGCAACAGGAATTCTGGCAAGGGCGAGGTATTAAATAATTGATATAATATTTTAATTTTTCAGTTAAGATGTTATAATATTTAATCTAATTAAAATTAAGGGGTAAAGATATGTACAATGGGCATAAGAAATACGCTTTATTTATCGGCAGGTGGCAGCCGTTCCACAATGGGCATAAGTATTTGATCGATGCAGCCTTGGCTAAGGGGGAAGATGTCTGCGTTGCGATCAGGGATACGGAAATTTCTGAGCAGAACCCTTATGGAGCCCAGCAGCGGGCAGAAATGATCCGGCGGGTATATGGCAGTAGGGTGGAGATCATCGTTATCCCCGATATCAATAGCATTAATATCGGCAGGAATGTCGGTTACGATGTCAACATCGTTGAGCCTCCGTTGGATATCGGGAAAATTTCTGGAACGAATGTACGCAACGGCAAGGATGATAATGTCCCCGTGGAAGTCGCCGAATATATTAAGTTATTGCAGACGACGTTATGGCTGACCGGTTTGCCGTGTTCGGGAAAAACGACCTTAGCTAAAAGGCTTAAAGGTGAATTGGATAACCGCGGCTTTAAGGCGGTATGTTTGGACGCGGACGACGTCCGTAGCAAACTGAATTCGGATTTAGGTTTTTCTAATGCCGACCGGATGGAAAACTTAAGGCGGGTAGCGCATGTTGCTAAGTTATTTAATGATAACGGTAATTTTGTAATTGCCAGCTTTGTTTCTCCGCTTAACGAAAACCGCCGGATGGTCAGGGAAATCATCGGTAATTTTAAATTGGCCTTTCTTAAATGTAGCCTTTATGTTTGCGAACAAAGGGATGTTAAGGGCATGTATAAGAAAGCAAGGGCCGGAGAGATCAAAGATTTCACCGGCGTTTCAGCTGCCTTTGAAGAGCCGCCTGATGCGGATATTATTGTTGATGCCGAGCATTTGAACATTAATGATTGCGTTAAGGAAATATTAAACAAGCTCGGTGTCTAAAATTCAAAAAGATATATCATCACTGATCCTCCACGGAGAAGTAGAGCGATGCGAAGCGGTAAAGATGAGGCTTCGGGCCTTGCCGATAAGCTTAAAAAACAATTTGCCATCCGTTCCCGGGAATTCGACATCTCGGCTAATTGGGTTAAGGACGAAAAACTCATTAGTGCGCACGCGGATTTAGCCGGAAAGCCGGTAGGTAAAGCACTGGATTTATGTTGTGGGACAGGCCAGATCGGCCGCGCCTTAAAACAGAATGGCTGGGATGTCCGGGGATTAGATATCTGCCGGGATATGCTGCTGGCATCCGCGCGTTATTTTCCAGGGCTTGAAGGTGTGGCTGAAATGTTACCTTTTAAGTCCGGCTCCTTTCATTTAGTGGCCTGCCGTCAGACCTTTCAGTTCCTAAATATAAACAAAGTGTTGTCCGAGGTGGCAAGAATATTGGCGCCTCAAGGGGTTTTTATTTTAAGCCTCACCGTGCCGTTCTCGGATATAGATAAAAACTGGCTATACGAGATCCATCGCCTGAAACAGCCCTTACTTTTAAAATTTTATACTACCCAGGACTTGATAAGAGAATTAGAAGGGACGGGTTTTTTAATCAAGGAGAGCCGCACCCTCACGGTGAGGGAGTCTATTAACCGTTGGATGAACTACGCACCGGAATTAGACCTTAAGATACGTGAAAAGGTCATTTCTATGATCAAGCATGCTCCTGCGGCATATAAAAAAATACACCGCGTTGAAGTTGTGAACGGAGAAGTCTTCGAAGATTGGAATTGGGCAATTCTAAAGACAACGCTTCATAAAAAATAGATTAATATTAGCGATAGAATTCGATGAGCCCTTACCTGGATAATACCCGTACCTATGTCAGGTTGTTCAAGATCGCGCAGGCGCCTGGTTTTAAAAAAAGGCATAATATAAAAATTGGTATCGTTATTCCGCCTTCTCCTTTTGTTGTCCCTAATGGATGGGAATTTGTGCATCGGGCGCCTTTTGAGGGGCCTTCGGTGATTTCTGCTGTTTTACGTGGCTTAGGTTTAGATGTTGTTATCTTGGACCAGAGGGAAAATTTTGATCCCGAGGTTCTGCGGGGAGGCCCTTTAAAGAAGTTAGATATTGTGTCCGTGGCAACATATGAGGACAGCTTTCCGTTCATAAAGAAGGTCATCGAGATAGCAAAACAAGAAGAACGTTTGCGGCCGGTAATTCTCGGAGGGCCTTTAGTGACTTCCGTACCGAAATTGGTTATGGATAATACGTCGGCGGATTATGCCGTTGTCGGAGAAGGCGAGTTGACGACAATAGAATTGATGGATTTTATTATGCAACTCAGGGGCGCTTTAGCGGTCCCGGAAATAAAAGGCCTCGCCTGGAAAGACCATGCAGGCCAAACGATCTTGAATCCCCGCCGGAGCCAGATGCATAATTTGGATGCCGTCCCTTTACAGGATCTTTCCGTATGGCCGTATGTCCAACAGTCGGGTATTGTTCCGGAAATTTATATGAGTTCAAGCCGGGGATGCCCTGGCAGGTGTACTTTTTGCTTCAGGGCAATTCCGCTTTTACGCTATAAAACTCCCGGCCGAGTCCGCCGGGAACTTCTCTATTTAAAAAAGTACAAATATCGTTTTGTCTGGTGGAACGACCTTACTTTCATAGATTCCAGGGAAAGAATCCATAAGCTTATGGATGACGCCTTTAAAGGCATAGATTTTCGCTGGAGTTGCTTTACGCGCGTGGACGGGCTGGATTTAAGAGTCCTTAAACATATGAAAGAATACGGCTGTGATATTGTGATGTATGGGTTTGAATCGATCAACAAAGAGATCCTGGATTATTTCAGGAAAAAAGTCTCTAAAAGTCAGATCATCAGGGCAATCCAGCTTACGCGTAAGACCGGGTTAAAAATGGGCGGCCTGTTTATCATCGGGGGGCCCGGTGAAACCAGAGAAAGCCTTCAGAGGACCATAGAATTTTGCAGGAAATTCAAAGAAGTCACCCGCGTTAAATATATGTCTGCGATTCCGGGGACTGTGCTTTATTACGATGCGATAAAAAAAGGCATTATCAAGGATGAAGTGCAGCATCTGAATTTTTTAGCCAGGGAGCGGTCGGTGGAAGATGACGAGATCATAAATTTTACAGATCTTTCGGTAAAGGAGCTTAGAGATGCATATCGTAGCATTAACCGTCAGATAGAAGTTCGTCCCTATGAATATTGGGATCCTGTTAACCATTATTTAGCAAAGCCGCAAAGATTTAAGGATCGGCATTTTGTTGCGACATCGATGAATAGCGCTTAATAAATAAAACTAAACATCCAATGGAACATTTCTCTCGTAGGTACTTTTTATTAACTTGTTTATTATTATTTTACTTGGTTTTTCAGCCTTTGTTCGCTAAAAATACGGAGTCAAAGCCCTTTGAGCAATACAATATCGTACTGGTATTCATCGATACCTTGCGGGCCGACCACTTAAGCTGCTACGGCTATTTCAGGAAAACTTCTCCAAACATAGACCAGCTTGCCAAAGGATCCTTTGTCTTTGAGCAGAACTTTACCCCTGTTA
>CAIRWO010000184.1 GCA_903882345.1 Candidatus Omnitrophota bacterium
CTAAAGCAAGGCGAAAAAATTTCCGAAGATGACCTGCGTTATTTCCTACGCCAGCACCTGGCGCATTTTAAAATCCCGCATTATTTTGAATTCAAAGATACGCTTCCCAAAAACCGCACTGGGAAAATAGATAAAGAATTATTAAGGGCCGGTTCGTAAAAAAATGAACAAGAATAGAGCCACTGTTTTTATGATCATGGCGGCATTTATTTTGTTTCCGCGCGTCTTTATTTTTGCCGCCGATCCTTCAGGCTATCCTAAAAGGCCGGCTCATGAGCGCCTAAAGACATCTATTTCAAAGGCGTTGGATTTTTTATATACAAATCAGCTGCCTTACGGGGAATTTAAAACTTGTGCTTCTACCAATCCACAGATGCAGGGCAGCTGCCGCTTTGACAGTTCTCTTTTTATTACCTCCTTTGTCCTATATTCTATCAGTTTTGTTGACGACCAGAAAGCTAATGAGATGACCAAGAAGGCCCTAAACTTTTTTCTGGAGGAGATGGAAGGGCCGGGGGTATGGAGATATTGGACATCCCGGAATCACAAGAAAATAGATCCGGATCTAGACGATACTGCCTGCGTTTCTTATGCACTAAAAGCAAATAATGTCCCGTTTAAATCAAATTTAGAAACTATTCTTGCCAACAGGAACGAAGCAGGTATTTTTTATACCTGGCTAATCGATTCTAAAGAGGCTAATGACATCGATTGCGTGGTAAATGCCGATGTTTTATTGTATTTAGGCGAAAATGAAAACACTAAAGCCGCGTGTGATTATCTGAATAATATAATTTTAAACGGCAAAGAAGATAATTGTGGCAAGTATTGTATCAGCCCGGACAACTTTTCTTTTTATTATGTATTTTCCCGCGCATATTTTAACGGCGTCTTCTGCCTAGCTAAATCCAGAGACTCAATCATTGATAGAATTATTCCGCTGCAACGGTCCGACGGATCATTCGGCAGCGTATTGTCTACTGCGCTGGCGGCCTGCACCTTACTTAATTTAAAATACGACGGAGAACAGCTCACTAAAGCTATTGAGTATATCATTAATAGCCAGGCTGAAGACGGCTCCTGGCAGAAACAGGCTTTCTATATAGGGCCGAACAGGGTCACGGTAACAAGGGAGGGCGAAAAATTAATCTTTAAATTGGTTCCCATATCTGCAATGCCGTTGCCCGTACTCTATTATGGTTCCGAAGAGTTAACCACAGCGATCTGTATTGAAGCCTTAGCCAAATATCAATGAGAGACATTAAGGAGTTAAGCATAAAAGAGCTGGAAACGGCCTTTACGGCTTTAGGGCAGGAGCGTTTCCATGCCCGGCAGGTTTTTTCCTGGATCTACAAAAAGGGGGTAATGGATTTTAGCGCGATGAGTAATTTATCCGCAGATCTGCGCCGGGCTTTGGCAAAAGAATTTTTTATTCATTCCCTTTTTCTGACAGAAAAGTTAAATTCGGCAGACGGCACGCAAAAACTGCTGCTTAAGCTCAAAGACGTTAATTTCATCGAGGGGGTAATTATCCCGGCAGAAAACCGGGTCACCGGATGCGTTTCCACGCAGGCCGGCTGTAAATACGCCTGCGGTTTTTGCGTCAGCGGCAGGTTGGGGTTTAAAAGGAACCTGACGACAGGTGAGATAATTGAAGAGGTCTTGTTTTTAAAAAATAATTCTGCCGATACGAAACTCACCCATCTTGTGTTCATGGGCACAGGAGAGCCGCTGGATAATTACGACAATCTACTTAAGGCGATCAGGATCATAAATTCATCTGATGGATTGAATATCGGGGCGCGCCGGATAACCATATCGACCTGCGGGATAATCCCCGGGATCGAGCGGCTGGCGCAGGAAGGCATTCAGTTTGAACTGTCGGTGTCGCTGCACGCCGCAGACGACAAGACGCGGTCGTTGCTTATGCCGGTAAACAAAATTTATCCTTTGAAAGAATTATTGGCTGCCTGCCGCGGGTATGCGGCAAAAACAAACCGGCAGGTTACCTTCGAATACATCCTGATCAAAGGGGTAAATTCTGATTTGCAAAACGCCAAAAGATTAGGTAAACTATTGCTGGGGCTGAACTGTAAAGTAAACCTCATTGTCTATAATCCCGCAGCTGATTTTAAGGCAGAGCCTCCGGGAAAACCGGAGATCCTGATGTTTAAAGACAGCCTTTTTAAATCCGGCATTAACGTAACATTACGTAAGAGCCGCGGGTTGGACATCGCTGCCGCTTGCGGGCAATTAAAATTAAAGTATGAAAAAATTTAACTCACAGTTTATAGTTATTCTTTCTATTCTAATCTTGACCTCCGGTTGCGCGAAGAAGGAAATAAACAATATCGGTTCTTGCGGCACAAATATCATCTGCTACGGCGACAGCATAACTTTCGGTTACGGCGCCGGGCCGGGAGAAGATTATCCGTCTTTTTTGGCAACCTTAGTTAATCTGCCTGTTGTCAATGTAGGCATCGACGGCGATACCACCAGCGAGGGCCTAAAGCGCATATATTGCGACGTATTAGACAGGAACCCTATGCTTGTGATCATCGAGTTCACTGGTAACGATTTTTTAAGGCAGGTCCCGATGGAAGAAACCACCAGGAACATAGGCGAGATGATCGATAAAATAGAGGCCAATGGCGCGATGGTCGCTTTGGTTGACATAAGCGCCGGACTGTTGCTGAAAGGTTACCGGCAAGAGCTTTGCAGGCTTGCCAGCAAAAAAAACGTGATCTTTATCCCCGGCATATTAAGCGGGATTGTTACTAACCCCAGCCTCAAGAGCGATTTTCTCCATCCCAACGCCAGCGGATATAAAATGATCGCCCAGAAAATTTACCGCGCAATTTCACCCTACCTCAAAAAAAACAAGCTTGCCAGAGAAGCAAAGAAGTAGTAATATAGTGCAAAAACTTTAGTGTATTTATCAACTTAGCAGGAAATCCATGGGAGGATATATGCAATATAAGCAAGCCAGAACGTTATTGCTGGTTTTTATACTTGCCGCTCTGTTTTTTTCAGGCTGTGCTACGCTGACAGAAGAACAAAGCGCAGTAGGCTCACCCAGCCAGCTCCAGCAGCAGATTAAGGAGAGGGATACTAAGATAAGCAGTCTTCAGGAAATCATCGATGACCAACAGAAACAGCTGCGGCAGTTAAGCGATCAGTTGAACGAATGTAACAGCGCTAGTAAAACAAGCCCGGCGAAAACCGCATCCACTAAGAATTAGAATGCCCGTAAAAAAACGGCTAATTTTATCGCTTGCTTTGTGCGTGTCGCTTGCCGGCTGCGCCAGCGTGCCTCCTGTAAGGCCGCCGGTAATTACTGCTCATCCGGGCACCTACCATATTGTGGGAAGCGGCCAGACACTTTACAGCATTTCCAAGGCCTATAATGTAAATGTTAAAGACATCATGGCCGCAAATAGCATTAAAAATCCTAACCAGATCGGCGTAGGAGAAAGGCTGCTTATTCCTCGGGCTGCGCAGCCGGTCTTTGTTCAGCCTTCGTGCGCTCTGTATCTTGGCTCCATAGAAGAAATTGTCGGTGAGAAACAGCACCGCGTACACTGGAAGACGATTATCTTACATCACAGCGCGACAAAAGAGGGCAATGCCGAGTCTTTTGACCGCAATCATCGGCGCAGGGGCATGGGTGGTTTATTTTATCATTTTGTTATCGGAAACGGCACCGGCTCAGGCGACGGGGAGATCGAAGTGGGCTGGCGCTGGAGAAGGCAGGTTGAAGTTAACCGGCCGGCGGAAATTGAGATCTGCCTGGTAGGCGATTTTAACCAGCAGCAGGTTTCTGCCGCGCAGTATGATTCGCTGGTCAGGCTTCTCCGGGTATTGATGAAACAATATTCTGTTCCGCTTGACCGGATCAGGAGAAATAAAGATGTGCCTGGCGTGATTACCGAATGTCCTGGCAGGAACTTCCCTTATGGCAGACTTAAGGCGGAATTAAGCAGGAATTAACAGTGATTAATATGACTACAAGAAATAAATTCTTTATTTTATTATCGCTGCTTTTGCTGGTTATTTTATCTATTTTTATTTCTTTAGGCGCGCTGCACTATTATGAATTAAGAAAGCAGCTCCTGGAGAGAAAAAAAGCCTGGATTGCCCTGGAAGAAAAGGTGCGCAGCGAAGTAAGGAATTTTAACCAGGAAACCGGTTTGATAATTAAAGACCTTTCCACCGGTTGGGAAATAAAAATCAACGAAAATAAATTATTTCCTTCCGCGAGCATGGTTAAGGAGCCGATCATGGCCAGCTACGCCCTAGCCTCCAGCCGCGGTGAGGTGGATTTAAGCAGCAGGCTTGTGCTTAAAAACAGGAATAAGGCCCTGGGCTCCGGTATATTGAAGGACTATGTCCCGGGAACGGAATTCAATATTGATGATTTAATCGAAGTTATGGTTACGCAGAGCGACAATACGGCGGCAAATATGCTCATTGAATATCTGGGTTTTGATCCGCTGAATAATTATTTTAAACAGCTCGGTTTGAACAATACTAATCTGGCGCGTAAGATGATGGATTTTAGGAGCAGGAAGGCAGGCATAGAAAATTTTACTTCTGCCCGCGATTTGGCTTATCTACTCGAGGAGATTTATAATAATAGGTTGGTAAACCGGGATTTTTCCCAGAAGTGCCTGGAGATTTTAAAACGCCAGAAAATCCGCGACCGCATTCCGGCAAAGCTCCCGTTTAATACGTTAGTAGCCCATAAGACAGGGCTGGAAAGAGGCGTCTGTCATGATGCCGGGATTGTGTTTACTCCCGGCGGGGATTTTATCGTCTGTGTCTTGACCAAACACGATTATAAAGTCGCAAAGCCCGCCAAGAAATTCATTTCCAATATCGCCCTTGACGTATATAATTACTGCTGTTCGAGAGACTCATAAATCCCGCTGCTTTTTAAACGGCCAAGCAATATACTGGCTTAACAATATCTTCATAAATAACAATGCGCTTAATTTATACGGCCTGCGCCTTGCCTCTCGGGAAAAAAACAGGAATGCATCTTTTTTGAACAGTTTGCTAAATATTGTTTTTTTCAAAAAAGACTTGTATATCTTAGAGATATCGGCCTTGTTATCAAAATGCCCATAAAGATAAAGTAGTATATGTAAATCGACTTCTGTTGTGGGAGATAGGCGCGCCTCAGTGCTACTGACGGTCTTTGTATAGGAATGAAGGGCCTGTTCCATTTTCTCATTCCATTTTTTACCGTTTTTTTCATCAAATCTATATCGGAAAGAATCAAAATCTAGTATTAAATTCCTTTTTCTTCGCAACTTCTGGAATGGATCAACGTCGCTATCGACGATATTTTCTATGCCAAACTGTCCCGGCCTTTCAAAAAAATATGAACGCCTGTATAGCATAAACGGGTTAACATATATCTCATCTATTATGTC
>CAIRWO010000185.1 GCA_903882345.1 Candidatus Omnitrophota bacterium
AGTCGCGTCGTTTATTTTGATCATTACTGCCGACTGTTTCTTTACGGCGTTATTTTATTTTATTTTTCCATAAACAATGATAGAGATAAAAAACCTTTATAAGAATTTTAACGCGCATAAGGTTTTGAACGGGGCTACGCTTACGATCCCCGATGGAAAAACCTATGTGATTATCGGCCGTTCCGGATGCGGCAAGAGTGTGCTCTTAAAGCATATTGTGGGAATTTTGAAACCGGAAAAGGGCCATGTGATCGTCAATGGCCTGGATATGAATAAGATCACCGATAAAGAATTGAGCGCCTTACGCATGGAGATCGGCATGGTCTTTCAGGGGGGCGCGCTTTTTGATTCGCTTACCGTAGGAGAAAATGTCGGGTTCGGACTGATCGAACATGGGCACTTGGAGAGAAAAGAGTTGCTGGAGCGGGTAGAAGAGTCGCTCTGCCATGTCGGCCTTTGCGGGATCGAGAATATTATGCCTTCGCAGTTAAGCGGCGGGATGAAAAAACGTGTTGCCCTTGCTCGGGCGATCTGCATAAAACCTAAGATCATACTTTATGATGAGCCGACAACCGGCGTTGACCCGATTACCGCGGATAGTATAAATGAACTGATAAAAGACCTGCACGACAAATTAAAAGTTACTTCTATTGTCGTGACCCATGATATGAAGAGCGCTTATAAGGTGGCGGACCGTATCGCCATGCTTTATCAGGGAAAAGTCATTGCTGAAGGTTCACCCGAAGAGATCCAAAGTTCTACGCATCCGGTAGTGCACCAGTTTATTAACGGCCTTGCACAGGGGCCGATAACCGAAACCATAGACCAGTTTAAGGGAGTTTGAGCTATATAAATGTATTAACGGTGCACCCTAGCCTAATCGCTTAAAAATTTTGTAATAAATTTTTAAGCAGGCTCGGGGTAAATTCGGCCCAACAACTTATGTTTACTCATTTCATTCGTTCCATAAGTTGTGGCCTCATTTAAGGAGGCATTAACATGCTATTTGGCAAAACAAAACTCGAATTGAAGGTAGGCGTATTTGTTTTCTTCGGTTTGATTATTTTAATGGCATTTGTTTTGTCTATTGGAGGCTTTAAAACCTGGAGTTCCGGTTACTGTGTAAAGTGCGTTTTTAATTTTATTAACGGAGTCAAGATCGGCGCGCCAGTGCGTTTTGCCGGCATGGATGTCGGGCAGGTTAAGCGGATAAAACTTATTCCCATAGACGGGCAAAAGACGCGCGTGGAAATAACGGCCTGGTTAAGGAAGGAAGTCAGGATCCCCGTGGATTCCAGCGTCTGGGTCAATACCCTCGGCCTCTTGGGTGAGAAATATGTCGAGATTATGCCCGGCAAAAAAGCAAACGAGCTCGTTAGCCCCGGACAGTCGCTTGTCGGCAATGATCCGGTTGCCATGCATGAAATAGGGGAACTTGCCAAGAGGATCGCCGATGACCTTGATGACGTGATGGTAAAGATAAAACGTGGAGAGGGCACATTGGGTAAGCTCCTTACTGACGACACTATTTATACGGAAGTCGAATCGCTGGTTTTGGATTTAAGGAAGCATCCCTGGAAGTTATTCTGGAAGGGTAAGGAATAATATTAGGTTTTAGGTGATAGGTGTTAGGTAAAATGAAAACAAAAACGGTATTTACCTGTCAGAATTGCGGCTCTCAGTCAGCCAAATGGCTGGGTAAGTGCCCTGATTGCAACAGCTGGAATTCTTTTGTCGAAGAAGATTATTCCGCGCCCGGCAATAAAGCAAAAGAGCGCACTGCCTTATACAAAGACGAGCCGGTTTTATTAAAAGACGTCGAAATAAGCGAAGCAGTAAGGATTAAAACCAGGATTTCGGAGTTGGACCGGGTTTTGGGCGGCGGGATCGTCCCAGGATCGGTGATCTTGATCGGCGGTGACCCCGGCGTCGGCAAGTCTACCATCTCGCTGCAGTTATCCAACCAGGTTACTGAAGAAGGCTATAAGGTGCTTTATGTCAGCGGCGAAGAGTCCGTGGCGCAGACGAAATTGCGCGCCCAGCGGCTGGGTAAGGCTTCTAACGAAAAGCTTTACATCGTTAATCAGACGGACCTATCCCTGATCATCGGCCATATCAAGAAGGTCAAGCCGGATATCGTAGTTATTGATTCGATACAGGTGATTTTTGACCCCCAGATAAGCTCGTCTGCCGGCAGCGTCAGCCAGGTCAGGGAAAGCGCCGGGATATTGACCCAGCTGGCAAAGACCGGCGGCATATCGATTTTTATCATCGGCCACGTTACCAAGGAAGGCACGCTTGCCGGGCCGCGCGTCTTGGAGCATATTGTCGATACTGTGCTTTATTTTGAGGGCGACCGCTTTTCCACGCATAAGATTTTGCGCGCGGTAAAAAACCGCTTTGGTTCAACTAACGAGATCGGCGTATTCGAGATGAGCTCCGAGGGTTTAAGGGAAGTCAGTAATCCTTCAGAGATCTTTCTTTCTGAAAGGCCGAAAGACGTATCGGGGTCGGTAGTGGCCGCGGTGCTGGAAGGTTCACGGCCGCTTCTAGTAGAAATACAGGCGCTGGTGAGTAAATCAAGTTTTGGTTATGCCAGGCGCCGCTCAATAGGCTTTGATTTTAATCGGTTAAATCTTTTGATCGCTGTTTTGGAAAAACGGCTGGGCCTGCACCTCGAGGCAGAAGATGTATTCGTAAATGCCGCCGGCGGGATCAAAGTGGAAGATCCGGCTGCGGATCTGGCAGTCGCGCTGGCTATTGCTTCGGCCTTCCGCGAACAACTGGTGATGGCAGATACCGTGGTCTTGGGTGAAGTCGGCCTTGCCGGCGAGGTAAGGAGTATCTCGCATATCGGCCTGAGGATAAATGAGGCGGCGAAGCTCGGGTTTAAACACTGCGTCATACCGAAAAATAATTTTAAAAACCAGGACCTTAAAACCGCCGGGATAGAGCTTTTACCGGTTTCCGTATTAAAGGAAGCAGTAGAGGTCGTATTAAATAAATAATATTGTCCCTCGCCATCATTTAAAAATTTCTTAAAAAATTTTTAAATGAGCTCGGGATAAATTCAGCCCAACAACTTATGTTCGCTCATTTTATTTGCTCCATAAGTTGTGGCTTCATTTAGGAGGTAAGATGAATTTATTATTGGTACGTATTCTTTTCGTTTTCGGCAGTGTAATTATAGGTTATCAGACGATGATGGTCCAGGGGGCGGGCGTAGTCGGCGCGCTTTGGGGATTGGCGGTTTCGTTTGTAATCATATTCCTGGAGATCGGCATGCGTAAGGTTTCCGTCAGGGGTTTGTCCAGCGCCGTATTCGGGCTGATCCTCGGGCTGATCATGTCAAAGCTGGTTACCGACGCCTTTAGCCTGGCGCCGATCTCTTCGGAGCAGCTCTCCTTGATCAGGGTTACGCTGACGCTCGTATTTTGTTATTTAGGCATGGCAATCGCCCTGCGCGGCAAAGACGAATTCAATATTATTATTCCTTACGTGCGCCTGCGGCGGCAGAATCAGGCCGAAGAAGTGGTGCTTTTGGATACCAGCGTAATTATCGACGGCAGGATCCTTGATATTTTTAAGACCAAATTCGTGGAAGGCAAGATCGTCATCCCGAGGTTTGTCTTAAAGGAGCTGCAGCAGATCGCCGATTCTACCGATCCGATGAAGCGGCAGCGCGGCCGCAGAGGCCTTGAGCTGCTGCACGCGTTCCAGAAAGAAGCGGGGCAGGATATTACCGTTAACGAAGAGGATTTTCCCGAGATCCCCGAAGTAGACAGTAAACTGGTAAAATTGGCAAAGCTCCTGGAAGCAAAAATACTTACCGTGGATTTTAATCTTAACCGCGTTGCTACGTTCCAGGGGGTTAAGGTGCTAAACATAAATGAGCTGGCGAATGTGCTGAAACCCGCGATGTTCCCCGGCGAGCAGATACAGATCAAGCTGATCAAGGAAGGCAAGGAGCATAATCAAGCCATAGGTTACCTTGAAGACGGCACAATGGTGGTTGTTGAGGACGCGCGCAGGATGCTAGGTCAAGAGGTAAGGGTTGCGGTTACTTCGGTCCTGCAGACACAGGCCGGCAGGATGATCTTTACCAAGCTAGAAAAATAATGTTTGCTACTGCGATTGTTGTTGCTGCCGGTAAGGGCAAGCGATTTAATTCCAAGGTCCCGAAGCCCCTGGTGAAGATCGGGGGTAAGCCGATCGTAATTCATTCGCTTGACGCGTTAAACCGTCATTCCGCGATAAGAGAGATTATTGTCGTGGCCAATCCTTTAAATGTCCGAGCGATCATTGCTGAAATAAAGCAATACGGGCTTAAAAAAATTATCTGTGTAACTTTGGGAGGCAATCGGCGGCAGGATTCGGTTTATAACGGCTTAAAATTGATCCATCCTCAAACGGACTTGGTGCTTGTGCATGACGCGGCAAGGCCGTTCATCGATAAAAATATTATTTCCGCATCCTTAAAGGCGGCGGTTTCCAGCGGCGCGGCAGTTGTCGGGGTGCCGGTAAAGGCAACAATAAAAAAAGTAAAAAGCAAAAAGGAAAAAGGCAAAAGTAAGCTTTTAGTAGAAAAAACAATAGACAGAGACAGCCTTTGGGAGATACAGACGCCACAGGCATTTAAAGCAAGCTTGCTTTTAGAGGCGCACAGGAAATCCGGATCTTGCGAAGTTACTGATGATGCAATGCTAATAGAAAAGGCCGGCGGTAAAGTAGTGATCGTGCCGGGTTCGTATCACAATATAAAAATTACGACACAGGAAGATTTGGTTATAGCAAAAGCGATATTAAAAAGTAAAAAGGTAAAAGCAAAAAGGTAAAAGTATGGAATATAGAACCGGCATAGGTTACGATATCCACCGCTTGACCGAGGACAGGAAGCTGTTCCTCGGCGGTATAGAGATCCCTTATTTTAAAGGCCTCTTGGGGCATTCTGACGGCGATGTGCTTTTACACGCGATCAGCGACGCGCTCCTGGGCGCGGTAGCAGAAGGGGATATTGGAGTGCATTTTCCTGATAGTGATCCTAAATACCGGGGAGTTGACAGCGCTATCTTGCTAAAAAACGTCGTTACCTTAGTAAACGGGAAAGGTTTTAAAATAAATAATGTGGACACAGTGATCATTGCGCAGGAACCGGTGCTTACGCCGTTTAAGAAACCGATACAAAAAAGGATTGCCGCGATCTTAGAAATCAACGAAGACGCCGTAGGAATAAAGGCCAAGACAAACGAAGGCCTGGGTGAGATCGGTAGGAAAGAAGCAATTGCCGCCTATGCGCTAGTAAGTTTAAGGAGGTAAAATGATATTGCTGTTAAATATAGTATCTATTCTGATCGTTTTAACAATGATCAAGTTTTTCTTGATCGCTGTTTTCTTTTTCCGGGATATAAGGGGCGCGCAGAAAAGAGACCCGGCAGCAAAAGGTTTTATAGAAATTTTATTTTTATATCAGGGTTTGCACGCAATGGTCGCTTACCGCGTAGCGCATGTTTTCTATAAGCTGCACTTGTTTTTTACCGCACGCTTCGTCAGTCAGGCCGCCCGCTTTATGACCGGCATCGAGATCCACCCCGGAGCCAAGATCGGCAAAGAATTTTTTATTGACCACGGTATGGGAGTGGTGATCGGTGAGACCGCGATTATCGGTAATAATGTGCTTCTGTATCAGGGCGTTACGTTGGGAGGTACCGGACTTGAAAAGGGCAAGCGCCATCCGACGATTGGAAACAACGTGGTCATTGGCGGAGGGGCAAAAGTTTTGGGAAATATTACCATAGGCGATAATTCCTACATCGGCGCGAATGCCGTAGTGATCAAAGATGTGCCGCCGAATTCTACGGTTGTAGGCGTTCCGGGAAGGATCACCCGGCAGGAAGGCAAAAAGATCGAGATCAGCCTCGACCACATACATATCCTTGACCCGATAATGCAAAGTATGGACGAATTAGAAAAAAGAGTCGAGGAACTGGAAAAAGACAAACCTAAATCTTAATGCCCATTCAGATAAATAATTCTCTTACCCGTAAAAAAGAAGAGTTTCTTCCTTTAAATCCGCCGCTGGTAAATATCTACACCTGTGGTGTCACTGTCTATGACGATTGCCATATCGGCCATGCCCGTAGCCTTTACATTTTCGATGTAATCAAAAGGTATCTTAAATACCGCGGTTTTAAGGTTAAGTTTGTGCGTAACATTACCGACATCGATGACAAGATCATTAACCGCGCCAATGAGCTTAAGGTTGATTGGCAGGAGCTGGTAAAGAAGTATATTGAAAGATATTATGAAGACCTATCGGTGCTGGGAATTGAAAAGGCGGATTTTGAGCCGCGGGCAACGGAAAATATCAAAGAGATGGTCACGCATATCAGAGGCCTGGTCACATTGGGCTTTGCTTATGAGGCAGGCGGGGATGTATATTTTGACGTGCGCAAGTTCGCTGGATACGGTAAATTATCCGGCCAGAGCATTGACCAAATGGAAGCAGGCGCAAGGATCGATCCTTCGGAGTTAAAAAGAGACCATCTGGATTTTGCCCTTTGGAAGAAATCAAAGCCGGGGGAACCGGAATGGGACAGCCCTTGGGGTAAGGGCAGGCCCGGATGGCATATTGAATGCTCTGTGATGAGCACGAAATATTTAAAGACTGATACATTAGATATCCACGCCGGCGGCAGGGACCTGATCTTTCCGCACCATGAAAATGAAATTGCGCAGGCAGAGGCGCTGACGAAAAAGCCGTTTGCCAAATACTGGATCCACCATGGCCTCTTGACGATTAACGGGCAAAAGATGTCCAAGTCGCTGGGGAATTTTGTAACCATAAAAGATTTCATAGATAAATATAAGAACGCCGATTTATTAAAGTTATTCTTTTTATCCGCGCACTACTCGCATCCGATTGATTATAGTGATGAAAAGGTTAAGGAAGCCAAAAAACAAATTAAAAGTTTTAAGGAATTTTTCACTAAAGTTAATTCTTGGAGACTTAGAAAAGGAAAATCAAAAACAGATACGAGCAAAGTTGATACAGCCGCAATAGATGATATTTGTATTAAGTTTCAGAAAGCAATGGATGATGATTTTAATATGCCTCAAGCCTTAGCTTGTTTATTTGAATTAAGGGATTTAGGTCTAGGGTTTATTTCTTTGGATAAAGAAGATGCATTTAATCATGCTAAATCTAAACTAGAAACTTTCTTTAACATATTTGGGCTTGTGCTCTCAACAAAAGAAATACCAGAAGAAATTAAGAAAAAGGTTGAAGAGAGAGACGCAGCTAAGATAGATAAGGATTTTCAGAAAGCAGATAGCATAAGAAAAGAAATAGGGAGATTTGGATTTGCTGTAAGCGATACTGCCGGCGGTACTACTATAATATATTTACCTGAAGATAATTAATTTGTTCTTTTGTAATTTTGCGTCTGGCTTGTTTTAGTTTCTCGCAGGGACGCTCGCCCGCCCAGCGTGCGGGGCTTCGCTCGGGAGTCGGCTTTCGCTCTGCCTTACACGCAGGTTACGTGCTGAATTGGGGACGTCCCAAAAGGGGACACCCGGAAGAAAGATTGAATTCGTAAGATTTTAAGGGGAGAAACGAAATGAGATGCTGTATTAAAAGTACAATAAACCAAATAATGGTTTTAGGAATGATTATAATAATTTGTGGTTATGTCTTTGCTTCTAAAACGATTAGAGCTGAAGACTTATCTCTTTCCCCCTCTGAAAAAATGTTTAATAATTTCCAGTCTATTGCTGCTGAAGCTGCTCTTGAAATATTAAAGGATTATAAGGCAACTCCAGAGCAGGCTAAACATATGAAAGGAACGCTCCAGGAAACAGCTAATGCGTTTGCCTCGAAATTAATGGAGGTATATAAAAATTCTTTTGTAGTTTCTGATGTCGAAGCTAAAAAAATTCTTTCCGGTCAATATGATGTTAAGAATAAAGAAAATATAAAAAATTACATATTTCAACTTAAAATTTCAGATGCTTCTC
>CAIRWO010000186.1 GCA_903882345.1 Candidatus Omnitrophota bacterium
GCCTTATGCACAGCCTTATCCTTATACATAAGGCTGGAAAAGGCATCGCATACAATGCCGTTTAACATTATATCTAACTTTACCAGTTTTGTCGGCAGATAATCGCTGAATTCGTAATCAATGGAACCGTACCCTTTGGTCAGGGATTTCATCCGGTCATAAAAATCGACGATAATCTCCGAAAGCGGGATTTCAAACATAACCTTTACCCGGTCTTCGCCCAGATAATCATTGGAACGGAATGTGCCCCGCCGCGCCTTTGCCAGTTCGCAGACCGGATCGATACTATCCACGGGTATGATCATCAATAAATTTACATACGGCTCGAATGCCTCCAGCACATCCTGCGGCGAAAATTTTGCCGGCGTATCTACCTCGATAAGCGAACCGTCCCGGCCCTTGATTTTATACACAACGTTGGGAACGGTAAGTATCAGGTTTAAATCGTATTCCCGCTCCAGCCGCTCCTGCACGATTTCCATATGCAGCAGGCCGAGAAAGCCGCAACGGAAGCCGAAACCGAACGACTGGGAATTTTCCGGTTCAAAGACAAAAGACGCGTCGGATAATTTAAGTTTATCCATCGCATCGCGTAAATCGGGGAAATCCGCGGCATTAACCGGATAGATCCCGCAAAAAACCAGCGGCTTTAACACCTTGTAGCCGGCTAAAGCGCTGCTGCAGGGATTTCTGCTATCGGTAATTGTATCACCGATGATGATCTCGCGGGCATCGCGGATATTCGCCGTAAAATAACCTACTTCTCCGCAAGAAAGGTTGGTTACTTTCGCATATTTCAGGTTTGCCAGTACCCCCAACTCTTCTATCTTATAAATTGTACCAGAATGCAGCATCTTCAGCGGCGTATTCGTATTAATTTCGCCGTCAACCACCCTGACAAAAACAACTACTCCTTTAAAAGGATCAAACCTGCAGTCAAAAACCAACGCCTTTAGGGGATGAGAGATCTCCCCTGACGGCTCCGGCACAACCTCAATGATCCTTTCCAGAATATCCTCTATCCCGATACCTTCCTTTGCAGAAGCAAGTATAATTTCACTCTCCGCAAAACCCAAAACAGAGTTGATCTGCCGCTGCACGCGCGGGATATCTATGGCGGTCAGATCAATTTTATTGATTACGGGGATAACCTTTAAATTATTTTCGCGCGCTAAATAATAATTCGCCACTGTCTGCGCCTCTATGCCCTGGCCAGCATCTACGACCAGCACCGCGCCTTCGCAGGCAGCCAAAGATTTGGAAACTTCGTAAGTAAAATCCACGTGCCCGGGCGTATCAATAAGATTTAAGACATAAGTTTTCCCGGTCTTTTTAGAACTATAGGACAGCCTTACCATCGAAGCCTTTATGGTTATGCCGCGTTCCCTTTCTAAGTCCATATCGTCCAGAAGCTGGGCGCGCGGAGCCGTCCTTTTATCTACCGCGCCGGTAACTTCCAGGATCCTGTCGGCGAGCGTGGATTTTCCGTGGTCTATGTGTGCGATTATGCTGAAGTTACGTATCAGCGCTTTATCCATTGTAAAAGAGTTTCCACTTCTTCGTCTATTGTCATCTTCGTGGTATCTATATAAATCGCATCGTCCGCCCTTTTAAGCGGAGAATGCTCGCGCGTAGAATCAATGGTATCGCGGTTACACAGGTCGTTCTTTACTTCTTCTAAAGTAACTGCCTGGCCTAAGCCTGTAAGTTCTTTGTAGCGGCGCATTACCCGTTCATCGAACTGCGCGTCAATATAGAATTTCTTATCCGCGCCGGGGAAGACGATCGTGCCGATATCGCGGCCGTCGAGTACGCTGTCTTTTTGGCTGCCCAACCGCCTCTGCAACTTAACCAGGATCTGGCGGACTTCCTTTATTTTTGCCACATCGGAAACAACCCGGCTCACCCGCGGCTGCCTGATCTCCTGTGAGACATCGCGGCCATCCAAAAATACCTCAAGCGCCCCGCCGCCGGGATTATTCACCAAATCAACGTCGCTGGCTGCCGCCATCTTCACAACGGAAACCGCGTCCTTAATATCAATGCCGGATTCAATTGCCTTAAGCGCAAGCGCGCGGTACATCGCTCCGGTATCGATATAAAGAAAGCCCAGTTTCTGGGCTAATAATTTTGCGATCGTGCTCTTGCCCGCGCCTGCCGGGCCGTCGATAGCAATAATCACAGGCTGTCCCTCTTTTTCTTGGCTGTTTTTAGGATCCTATCCAGCGAATTACTGTTCCCGGAGGCAATCGCCTTTTTTATTGACGCAAGATTCTTCTGGATTAACCCGATTGCCGCTAAAACATTCCCGCGGTTGGTTAAAAAAATGTCATTCCAGATTTCGCTGTCCGAAGCGGCAATCCGCGTGGTATCCCGGAGGCCGCTGGAGGCAAACTTCAGGTACTGTACCGGGACGGTATTGATCAGGGAAAAGGCAACGATGTGAGGCAGATGGCTGACGAAAGAAAGCGCCTTGTCGTGGACGCTGGCAGGCATAGTAATAACCTTGGCTCCAAGGCAAGACCATAACTTTTCAATTTTTGCTAAAGCCTTTTTATCCGTCTTTAGCGTCGGAGTAAGTATACAGGTTGAATCATTGAACATTTTATCATCAGAATTAGCGATACCGCGTTTTTCCGAGCCGGCCATCGGGTGCGCGCCTACATAGCGGGGAAAAACTTTGTCCAGCTTCATTACGATTTCCTGCTTAGTGCTGGCCACATCGGAAACAATGCAGCCCGGACCAATAATTTTGGCGATCTTCGGAGCAAGTTTTAATACGGCGTTTACCGGAACGGCAATGATCACCAGGTCCGCACCGCGGATAATACCGATATCCTGCGAACCTTCATCTATCGCGCCGGCCCTTTTTGCCAGCAACAGATTTTTTCTGTGGCGGCTGGTGCCCACAACTTTATCTGCCAGTTTTCTTTTTTTTATGGCTAAAGCTAGGGAACCGCCAATCAGCCCCACACCGATAACCGCGACCTTTTTTAATAGTCTCATCTCTAAATTTCCCTGCCCACTACCTCTGCCAAGCCTTTTAAGCTTTGCATAAGTTGGCTAAAATTATCCGGAAGCAAAGATTGCGCGCCATCGGAAAGGGCGTCTTCCGGATGGCAATGCACTTCGATGATCAAGCCATCTGCACCGCAGGCTACGGCGGCCTTAGAAAGCGGGGCAACCAAGCCCCATTTTCCTGCGGCGTGGCTGGGATCAACGATTATTGGAAGATGCGAAAGTTGTTTTACCACCGGCACAGCGCTGATGTCCAGGGTGTTACGCGTCGCCTCTTCGAAGGTCCTTATCCCGCGTTCGCACAATATTACATTAAAATTTCCGCCCGCGGTAATGTATTCCGCGGACATCAAAAGTTCTTTTATCGTTGAAGACAAGCCGCGCTTTAGCAAAACCGGCTTCTTTATCTGCCCAACTTCTTTTAATAAATGGAAATTCTGCATATTACGCGCGCCGATCTGCAGGACATCCACATACCTGGACACCAACGCAACATCGCCGGAGTCCATCACCTCGCTGACGGTAACCATCCCCAATTCGTCGCCGACCTTCTTTAAATATTTTAACCCTTCTTCGCCAAGCCCCTGAAAACTATAAGGAGAACTGCGTGGTTTAAATGCTCCCCCGCGTAAAACGCTGGCGCCGGCCTTTTTAACTTGCGTAGCAATATCATGGAGAGTCTGGAGGTTCTCGATCGCGCACGGCCCTGCCATAACCACGAGTCTCTTACCGCCGATCTTGACCCCTTTACCCAGGTCGATGACAGAATCTTCCTTGCGGAATTCCCGCGAAACAAGTTTGTAGGGCGCAAGTACCGGCATAACCTGCTCGACGCCGGGAAAAACCTCCAAAGGAGTAACGCGTAAAATATCTTCCGGGCCGATCACGCCGATGATCGTCCGTTCGGACCCTTTGGAAACATGAGGCTTAAGCCCCAGCTTCTGGACCCGCTCAATTATATGGTTTATCTGTTCGTCTGTGGCATCCGGCCTCAATACAATGATCATTAAACAGCCTCCTTATATCTTTATCAATAAAAGCATAAGCACAGAAACCATAATAAACACAACGCCGAGGAAACGCCTTAATTTTTCGTTACCGATAATCATCTTATCTAAATCAATGGTCCTTGACAAAAGGGCATTCAGGGTGGAAATAAGCCGCGCGCCCAAAAGGGCGTCTACGCCAAATATTATACCGGCAAAACCCACAAAAAAAGACACAGTTTTGACAAACTCGACAATCGCCAGCTCATCCATTTTGCCGCCTCCTTGTTTATGAAATCTTCCTCAGCGCTTTTATAAATTTTTTGTTTTCCTTCTTTGTGCCGATGGTCACGCGGATAAAGTTTTTCAGGCCGTACTGTTTCATATCCCTGACGATAACGCCGCGTTTAAGCAGGTCCTTAAATACGGCTACGCCGTCCCTGCCTACGTCGACCAATATAAAGTTGGCAACCGAAGGCACAAAGGCAAACCCCATTTTTTTGAGTTTATCGTAAAGGTAATTTTTGCCTTCTAAAACAACCTTGCGCGTCTTCGCTAAAAACTTTCTGTCGTCAAGCGTGGCGACCGCAGCCACCTGCGCCAATAAGTTTACGTTAAATGGCTGACGTGCTTTTTCCATAGCGGAAATCAACTCCGGTTTTGCAATGGCGTAACCAATCCTTAAACCGGCCAAACCGTAAACTTTGGAAAAAGTCTTCATGATTATGACGTTTCTTCTGCCGATGTGGCCGATGCTAGAGGGAAAATCGTCGACATCTATGAATGTCTCGTATGCTTCATCGAGCACAAGCAGGATGTTTTCCGGCAGGTCGCTTAAGAAATCCTGCACTTCCTGACGGGTAATATACGTACCCGTAGGATTATTGGGATTGGCAATAAAAATCACCTTAGTTTTGCGGTCGATCTTTTTCCTGATCGCCTCAAGGTCATATTTAAAATACTTCAAGGGCGCAGTAACTACCTTGCGGTTATTGACTCTGGCGATAATCTCATACTCCAGGAACGTGGTGTCGGCGGTAATGATATTTTCATCCTCTTCGACAAAGGTCTTTATAATAATATCAATTATCTCATCCGAACCGTTCCCCAGAAGGATATTTGCCGGTTTAAGGTTAAACGAGCGGCTAAGTTTCTTTTTCAGGTAAAAACCGTTTGCATCAGGATAACGGTTAATTTTATCCAGGTTCTTCTTTATCGCCTCGACTGCCTTAGGAGAGGGCCCGAGGGGATTTTCGTTGGAAGCAAGCTTGATCACTTCCTTTAAACCAAGTTCCCTCTTGGTCTCCTCGATCGGCTTTCCTGCGACATAAGGAGTTATACCCGCTATATTTTTTCTCACTAAATCTTTCATATTTTTTTACCTACTACTTTCCCACCGGATACGAACCGAGAATTTTTAAGAATTTACATTTGCCTTCCAGTTCCTCCAGCGCTTTTTTAACATGGCTAGAGTTTGCGTGCCCTTCAAGATCAACGTAGAAATAATAATCCCAGGCCTTTTTCTTGGAAGGCCGTGACTCGATCTTGGTCAGATTGATCCTGTATTTTTTGAACGGTAAAAGCATGTCGTGGAGCGCGCCGACTTTATCCTTAATGGAAAACATGATCGACGTCCTGTCATTGCCGGTCGCCGGCACATCGCTATTTCCGATTACCAGGAAGCGCGTAATATTATGCGGCGAATCCTCGATATCAGAGGCAATGACCTCCAGCTTATATAATTTTGCCGCCAAGAACGAAGCAATACAGGCGCTGTTTTTTTCCTTAGAGGCGATCTGGGCTGCGCGCGTAGTGCTGGATACTTCGATCCTTTCCGCCGAAGGAAGGTTTTTTTCCAGCCACAGCCGGCACTGCCCGAGCACAGAAGGATTAGAGTAAACTTTTTTTATTTTGCTTTCCGGACAGTTTGCCAATAGGTTATGCGAGATATCCAAGATTATCTGATTACAGATTTTTAAATCGGAATCAATGAACATGTCCAGCGTGTAACTGATTGCGCCTTCGATGGAATTTTCTATCGGCACGACCCCATAATCGGCATTGCCTCTTTCCACTTCCAAGAATACTTCACTGATAGAGTCACAGGCCAGATGGTCCACCTGTGAGCCGAATCTTTTTATTGCCGCCAGGTTACTGAAGGACGCCTCCGGACCCAAGTAAGCGATCCTCAGGGGCTTGGCC
>CAIRWO010000187.1 GCA_903882345.1 Candidatus Omnitrophota bacterium
ATGATGGAGAAATCTTTGTTTAAAATATGAGGCGATAGAAATTAATCCTAAAGGAAGAACATCACCATGTTCATTGCTCAAACAGACCAAACCTATTTTCATCTCAGGCAATATTCATTTTTGACAAATGGCTTAAAACCGATGATAATGAGATCCGTACATATACCTACTATTACTACTGATTTAAACATATGCCAGCCAGTAAGACGGGCTATTGCTTATCTCTTAGCCGGAGAGTATAAGGTTTTTTAAAAATGTACTTCCATTGCCCGGGTGGGGCAGATCTTCACACAAAGCTCGCAGGCAATGCATTTCTTGCTGTCAAAATCCACCTTGCGCGTCTTGGGATCGACTTTCAGCGCCTCCACCGGACAGATAGGTATACATACCCCGCAGTCAGTGCACTTTGTTTCGTTACGCGTTACATCGTGGCTTAACGACTGGATTTTTACTCCGCAGGATTTTAGATATTCAACGCCCTTATCGTAATTTTCCGTTTTGCCGCTTAATTCCAAAACCATCAGGCCTTCTTCCTGAGGGGTTACCGAAGCCTTAAGGATATTGAATTTAAGATCATAATCTTTGACCAACTTATAAACAATCGGCTCATCCACCAGCCGCTTGGGAAAATGCAGGACTATTTTTTTGGAAATCATTTTGTCGCCTCCAAAATCGGCCTTTCTTTTAAAGGCTTAAAGGTATAGCCTGATTCTACCCCGGGTAAAGGTGCAACGGGCTCTGAAAGGAAAAATTCGCCTTTTTTAATCCATGATTTTAGCTCTTCGGCAATCTCACGGGCCTTGGAATAACTGGAGAGGTTGCCCGTAGGCACTTCCTTTCCCTGCACAATGATCTTGCCGGACTTAAGCTGGGTATAATTTACCTCGCCCAAGCTCTGCGCGATCATCTGTGGGTATGCCTCGCCGTAATCAATGACCTGAGAATATATTTCTTCATCCTTGATTGCCGCAAAGGCGGCGATCTCCTCATTTAATATTGGAATAGGCACGCCGATGCCGATCGCCATACTTACGCCGTAACCGAGCATGCTGACACCTACCAGGTACGCCGGCTTCATCTGTTTCAAATCGCCGATTACCGCCAATGTCCCTGCCGGCGCCTGGGGCACGCCGTTATCCTTCCTTTTTACTGAAGGGTTATGCTGCGTCCCCTGCCAGGCAACATAACCCGTGCCGCCGCCCAGGAAGATCCGCGTGCCGATACCGATTGTTTTATAATACGGATCTTTTAACAGCGGTGAGAGCTGGCCGGCTGAGCAGTAATTGGCATTGCCCATCTTCGGTTTAAGCATCCCCATATAGGTATAGATCGTCTTATCGGAGAGGTTGACTGCCACGTTATAATTCTGATAGCAATTCCTGAAATTGAACAATACTGCTTCATTCAAATCTTTAATATTGATTAACGTCTCAAGCTTTTTGCGCGGATAACAATCTGTGCCGTAAGCAGAGGCCTCCAGCCGCACATCTTTGCCGGCTACCAGTTCATGGATGACATGGCCGCCGCCGTATTTAAACTCTCCGGGAAAAACCTTGTTACGGGGATCATCGTCGGGTATTGCCGTTGCCCCCAGATAAACATCCACGGCAGCAAACCCGCAATACGCCGGAACGTCGTTCAGCTTACAACTGCCGCCACCGATCTTCATCCTCGGCTTCGAATGCCCGATATTAAAGTAAGCCCCGCTGGAACACATTGGGCCGAAGGTGCCGGTAGTCACTACGTCGACTTCCTGCGCTGCCTTTTTGGCGCCTTTCTTATCCACAAGGTCGATGATCTCTTCAGCAGTAACCACCACTGCCTC
>CAIRWO010000188.1 GCA_903882345.1 Candidatus Omnitrophota bacterium
ACCGCACGCTATCGCGACACCCTGCTTCCCGTTTAAAAGGGCAACCACTCCCCCTATTAGAAGCATAGCCCCCAGTATCTTTGAGACGGGACCAGTGAGTATATTTATTATGAAAGTCGCGAAATCACTCACAACCTGCTGCTGTTGGCTCGTATCCACCTGTGCTAAGACATAAGGTGCAACCGTTACAAAAACGCCCAGAGCAAGACATAATAGCCAAAAGACCTTTACCGCAAACTTCCTCCTATTAACATCTAGTGACATACTTTTCCCCCTCCTCTTTTACCGCACCTATACTCGGCTCGTCATATTCAAAAGGCATTGAAACAATCCGGTCACGTTCTTTCTTATCAAACAAAAACTCATGGTTGGCTATTGTAGCCAGTTCTCCCCTTGAAAAAATAACCGACTTACTGAAGGGCAGCTTCAAGAATACATTCTCCGAGATATAGTTCTTGATAGCCGTGTGTATCGTGCCCTGGGCTGATCGCAATCCGTCGAGGGAGGCCAGTCCCTTACCCTTACCCATTGCGTCAACCTGGACTATTGTTTTATCATGGTAGGTGGTCTTTCCCGTCTTGTCCGACCAGAACCTGGCATCAAAAGGGTCTTCCTGCATGAAGATCACCTTTGTAGAGGTATTGGTGAAGATGGCGTTTTCGAAGGCCGGGGATACGCTTGAGAGGTTCCCTCTCGACTGATTGGATAGGACAAGGCAAAAGCAAGCGCTCCTTACCTTGGAGATTACATCAACAAAGTGAGAACACGCCAGGTTCTGGAACTCATCTATAAAGATGAAATAAGGATTGTCTGTTTCTTTTCTTGCGACAGCCTGGCTTTTAATATCGATTATGAGCATCTTGCCAATGGCCTCGGCAAGGCGCGTATTAACCTGGCTCTTTAGGGCAAAAAACACAATGTCGCCGTCCTTAATTATTTTTGATAGATCAATACAATCGCGATTTATTGCCTCTATCCCCGCGATCCAGCTCATCGCGGCAAGTAAACCCTTGACTTCTTCTTTGGTTACATCGGTTCTTTCCAGGAAGTTCTGGTCCTCGAGTGCCAGCTTTACCGAGAGGAAATTTATCTCTCTTTTTTCCTCGGTCATTTCCTTTAGGAGCTCAATAAAAGCCTTCGTCTGAACGTTAGAGTAAAATACGGCCGGGCCGTGGTAGATAAGCTCTAAGGCCGCCATAATCCTGTCGACTTTTGAGTAGATATCCCCTGATGATAGAGGGTTATATCCTACTGACGGTTCATTCGGATCGATACTGAAATAATAGAACTTCTTACCCTTTTCTTTTGCCTTCTCCTGGACGTATTTTTTAAAGACATCATCTCCCTTAAAGTCTATAAAGCAGGCTCCCCTTGCCTTATCTATGGCCTGCTTTGCCAGAGGCAGGATTACTAAAGAGGTCTTACCGCTTCCTGTAGGACCAAGTATATGCAGGTGATGGGCTAGCATACTCTCAGGTACGACGATGTCCTTCTTTTCATCACTTAACCCCAGGAAATACTTATCCGTGAGAGCGTAGGGGGTAAGTTTCTTATTTATGTCGTAGCACACACGCTCGAATTCAACCGTCTCTATAGAAAGCTCTTTTCTTTTTTTGATATCCCTGTCTACTTTCAGGAAATCCTCCATCTCCCGGCGCTTTCTGGGAAAAACGTGTTTTACAAGATAAATAAAACCCACTATCCCGAATAACGGAATTGATAAAATCACAGCGCTTATTAAAAACACTCTCCCTTCATCCAATATAAAACCATGCCAGAAGCTCCAAAAAATCACATGCCAGCCCTGGTTGGTAAAGGCAAGCGTAGGATCATGGTATCCTATCCTTGCGAACCAGTAAGCGGCTACCCAGTATAAGTAGTACATCCACAGCGAAAAACTCCTTAACATTAAAGCAATTATTAAAACCGCTAGCGCCACCAGGCCAAGCACATCATACGGAAGCATGTTGTCCTTGAACATATGACCCATCGCATTGGACAGAAGCACGCTTTTTGAATAGAGGTAAGGATATTTATCTTCAAGTCGCGAAAACACCAGATACGGCTTGAGTTTAGCTATGTCCTTTGTCCTGCCGGTTTCCATAAGGAAGTCGTTTAACTCTTTTACCGAAAGACTCCCCATGGCGCGGCCTCTATTGTCATGGCAGATGGCTCTTGAGAACCTGCCGGTTAAGGTAAATATGTTTTGAAGGTCGCTTGATACGAACTTCCAGGTTCCGGGTACTTCAAAATAGCCTTCCCTCCTATAATAGGCTGCGTCCCCGGTATTGCCTTTTTTGGCCTCACTTAAAGGTACAACCGTCATGATGGCCTTAGCGCCTGATATATCCTCTAAGGATGAGCCCATAAGGCCTGTCCTTACAGCCATAGGGACATCGGGATAAGGACCGAAGATAAGGCTCTTACAGCCGTAATTTAGGCCTATATACCAGCCAAGAATAATATATAGAATCGGGATTAGTACAAGCACACTTACAAACAGCTTTTCTACGCTAAATTTCTCATTCATACGCTTACCCTTTCTTTAGTAACGCTAACACGTCATCCAGATGTCTTGACTCTCCCTGGTAAAAAACCATTCCATGCTCAAGCATGACTATATCGGTTAGAATAATCCTCTTATTGAAAAAATCGGTATTGATATTAAGAAACTTTCCCTTTAATCCTTCATAATGACGTTTGCCGGAGGCGACTACCAGGCAGGCGTCATACCTGGATATCTTTTCGATATCATAGCGGTACCTCGCTACAAAAGTCTTTAAGACAGCCTGCTTTTTGTGCTTACTCTCGGCTTCAAGCGCTATCTTCACGCCGCTTGGAAGAAGGATCAACGCGTCAGGTATCTTCTCACGCCTCTTCTTGCCTATCCTTATGACCTCCTCGCTTATCCATTCCTTGATATCCAGATGGCTCTTGATAAGGAAATATGTCTGGACCACCAACTTGTGGTGAACGAAGGTGTTTATCCCCGTGAAAGTCTTCTTAAAAAAGTAATGGTTGGCGAGGGTTTCATCATCGTCAATAAGATCTTTACCCTTCTGCGTAAGATAGTAGATATTGCGCCTGACGTCAGTATCAAAGTAATAGTCAAGGTACCCATCCTTTACTGAGTAGTCGACCAACCGTTTCGAGGACGACAGGTTCATTACTAACTGACTGAAGGTATGGATCTCTTTTGAAGTCGCGTACCTGAAGTTAAATATGAAGCTTGCCAGGATCCTGAACCTCTTATCTTTCTCTTCCAATTTAAGCCTTCCGCCTTTCATATAGATGCCTCTCTACCTATGATATTTTGCCGCATCTTTTGCCGCGGGATTAGGATTTTGGGGTTTGGGTGATTTTGTCTGCCAACGAGCATGCGGTTACCTTTCCGAGGGTTGTGGACGAAATCATCCGAAATGATACTGGAACCGG
>CAIRWO010000189.1 GCA_903882345.1 Candidatus Omnitrophota bacterium
GACCCCCACCACGATAGCGATGGATCGTGCTCCCTGAACAATATCCGTAAACATAGCCTTATTGTTCATGATCTTAAAAAACCAAGGCGCGATGAGCCAGGCAATTTGAGCGAAAAAGTTACTGAACCCCTGCAACCGGGTCCGCTCATGATAATCAGGTGTCATTTCATACCCAAGCGCGATCCAGGGAATCGAATAACAGGCAAAAGAGACGACAAAGAAACATTGGATTATTAAAAAATACCAAAAATAGAAACTTTCGACATGCCCCTTATGGAGGTTGAACATCAACGCGAACAAAACTCCGGAAAAAATAGCTCCAAAGAATATCCAAGGCTTACGCCTGCCCCATCGGGTCCGGGTATTGTCTGAGCTATGACCGATCAATGGATCTGAAAAAGCATCGATAAGACGAGGAATAGCTCCGAGGAGGCCGACTAAAGCCGGATTCATGCCTAATCCGAGGTTTAAAACAATAACCAGCGATCCAATCGCGGCGGCCTGAAATTGATTAACGAGTGACCCTATACTGTATGCAGCTTTCTGAAAAAAATTAATCCGGTCTTTAGGGGCTGTAATATGGTGTTCTGGTTGAGCGGGTGATTGTTCCATGCGTTAACCTTTCTTTTTCATCCGAATGTCGCGCCGGAAGTTACTCCCTTGATAATATACTTCTGCATCAACAGGTACACTATGATTATAGGCAGGGCCGTTATAGTAAGCCCGGCCATCAAAAGCGGGTAATTAGTCAGGAACTCTCCCTGAAACACCATCAGCGCCCGTTGAAGAGGCATCAGGTTTTTATTGTCAAATATTACCAAGGCCAGCACATATTCGTTCCAGACATTGAGCGCATTAAACACCACGACTACTGCTAATACCGGCTTTGCTAAAGGTAAAGCCACGTGCCACCAGATGCCTAACTTAGAGCAGCCGTCTATCCTGGCTGCGTCTTCTAATTCGCGCGGAAGTTGATCAAAAAAGGTCTTTAAAAGGAAAATGCTTGTGGATAGCCCGACGCTTATCATGCATAGAATATAGCCCAAGGCAGTATTCCTTAAGTGCAATTTAGTCAAGATGACGTATAGGGGGACAAAACTCCCGGGGATAGGGATCATCATTGCCGCTATAAACACATAGAAGAGGAAGTTCCTACCCGGAAACTTCAAGCGCGAAAACGCATAAGCGGCTAAAGAGGCGATAATAATTATGCCTATTACCACCGACGTAGTGTAAAGTATGCTGTTTAAGGTATACCTGCCGAACCCGCCTTCCTGCCAGGCAAGGTAATAATTCTCAAAATGTAATTCTTTGGGTATAAGCGACATGTCACGGAAGATCGTCTCCTGCGTCTTAAGGCTGGATGAAATCATCCACAATAAAGGAAAAATACAGGATGCGGCAATCGTCAATAGAAATAAGTGGATCACAAGATTAACAACTACTTTTTTAATTTTATAATATATCATATTTAGCCTAAGCTTTTACTTTCTTAGAGAAGCGGTATTGTATAAACGATATTGCTATAAGTATTACGCCGAAGCTTATGCCCTGCGCGCAGGCATAGCCAAAACGCGATGAGCCGCGCATGGACGCCAAAATCCGCAACACCGGCACCTGAGTATGATATGCCGGGCCGCCGTCGGTCATAGCGATGATCAGGACAAAGGCCTGCATGGTCCCTAAGACCGTGAGGATCCCGACCAATACTGCCACAGGAGCCATCAACGGAAGGGTGATCTTTTTAAAACAATGCCAGGCGTTTGCCCCGTCTACGCGCGCCGCCTCATAGAGCTCGCGCGGTATAGTCTGCAGACCCGCTAAGAAAATCAGGAATCCCCAGCCAAACCCTTTCCAGGAATGCACAATAGCTACGGTGGTCAAGGCCGTACGGGGATCAGAAAGCCAATTTCTGGACAAATGCCCTAAGCCTGATTGCACAAGCCAATGATTTAACAATCCGTAGTTCCCGTCGAGAATCCACTGCCAGACCAGGCCTACCACTACCTCGGATAAAACCGGCGGAATAAAAAGCAACACCCGGTAAAAGTTCTTCATCCTGATTTCGCGGTCGCAGGCCAAGGCCAAGAGAAATGCCAAGGCATTCTGAAGGGTGAGCGCAATTAAAGTAATGTATCCGGCTTGAGTCATCGACTGCCACCAGATTTTATCCTCAAAAAATATTTCCTTAAAATTCCCCAGGCCCACAAAAACCTTGGTAGGTAGTATTCCATCCCATTCATACATTCCCAGTTGAAAGACCCAGACAAAAGGAATGACATAGAATATAATAAAAATTATTACTGCGGGTAAAATAAAGAGGTAATTTTCTAATGTGCTTTTTAGCCTCATCTGGCTCTGACCGATTTTGCCATTTCCTTTTCTTTAATCTTCTGGGTTTCCTGCGCTACCTGTTCAGGGCTCTTCTCTCCGATAATTATTGACTGTATCCCTTTATTGAAGGTTTCTAAAACCTGGGGTGACTCGGATACATCCCAGGCATTGGGATGTGTTGCATGTTCCATATCATCGGCAAACTGGGCAAGGATCGGAGAAACCCTGTTTAAGACGTATTTATTTGCCGGGGGATTCGAAGTGTTCTCCGCTAAATATGCCTGTTGGTCGCGCTCAGTCAGCCATTTTAAGAATTTTACTGCCTCTTCTTTATTTTTTGATCTAGCATTGACCATAAATGAAGAGCCGGCGCCTCCCCAAATGCTCACTGGAAATTGTTTCGAGGCCGCAGGCGGCAACATTGCGGCGTAATTTAAACCTGGATTCATAACCTTATATACATTTACGCACCAGGAACCGTTAAAGGCAAAGACTGCCTTTCCATTAGCAAAGAGCTGCTCTGCGGTTTTATTAACCATAATTACCACGCCGGGTGCTAAGAGCCCTGAGTCCTGCATTTCTTTAAAAAGCCCCAAGACCTTAACCCAATCCGAGTCGGTATAGGGGACTTTGCCTCTAATAGTAGCCAACACTTTGGCTTCTCCCATAATATTAAAAGCATAATTATTGGCGAGACAACCGATCATCCAGGCCTCTCCCCATCCGGAAACCAGCCCCTGCATATTTGCCTGCTTGATCTTTTTACCGATCTCAAGGAACTCGGCAAAGGTAAGCGGCGGATTTTCCGGGTTAAGCCCCAACTCTTTAAACAAATCTTTATTGTAAACCATCTGGATAGTCATTACGTCTATGGGCACACCGTATATGCCGGCAGTAACGCCATAACTATTACCTTCGGAAAATTCGTTGACTGCCAGGGCCTTGGCAAAAAGCTCCTTTTTCCATTGGCTGTCTGCTTCATTCATATAAGGGGTCAAATCCAGTATGTGGCCGGCTTTAATAAATGAGGCAAAATCCCTTTTTTCGCCCAGTATGCCGAAAATGTCCGGTAAGGTGCTGCCTTGTGCAGCAGCGCGCACCTTCTGGGTATAGGCATCTGAAGGGGCGTAGAGTTCAAAATTTATCTTTATGCCGGTAGCTGTTTCGTATCTCTTGGCAAGCTCAGCAAAGGCTGCCTGGCGGTCAGTCATCCAGTGCCAAACCGTGATCACAGGTTTACCGGTCTCATTCTTAGGGCCACATCCGGTAAAAGATAGAAGGCAAAAAGCAGAAAACAGAAATAAACCACTGCAAACCAATCTCTTGCTAAACATTTTCTCCCCTTTTACATTCTTTCCATATTTTGAGCAAATAAGGATAGTATTTTATCATATTTCTGTTTTTAATCAAGGTAGAAAATA
>CAIRWO010000190.1 GCA_903882345.1 Candidatus Omnitrophota bacterium
CGCCGCATTTTAAATTGAGGCGTGCGGTTAAGAAGAGTTTCAGCATGAAGAGGATTTTGGATTGTTTCATTTTTACCAAATGACCTCTTGTGATTAGCCACCGTCTTACCCTCTACGCATATCTCGATACGGTCAGGATAGGCTATGATCTCAAGAGCTTTACTCGCGCAAGTCGACGGCACGGAATATTTATTAGTTTCAAATTCAACCAACGCTGTCTTAGAGGACACTGCCTGAATAACGCGGCGCGGCAGATAAGGATTTTCCGGCAGATGGATCAGGCGCTCCTGACCCAAAAGGTCTTTTGGCGCCTTCTGCGTTGATCGGTGGACTGTTTCATTGCGCTTCCGAAGCCATAGATGGAATTTTTCATTGAGATCATTGAGACTATCGAAGGTTTCGGCGTAGAGGAATACGCGAATATCTCTGATCAGCCTCTCTACGCGTCCTTTTTCGTTGCCGGAGTACGGATTGCACGCATGTATTGAGAAGCTATAGAACCTGGCGAAGTCCAAGAACTGTGGATTATACTCAATATTACCGGGAGAGCGCTTTAAGACGACGCTCTTTAAATTATCATAGCGGTGGCACCGAGCCAGACCGCCTATATGCTTAAAACATTCTAAGTGTCCTGCCAGGAAGAACTCAAAAGAAGTCTTCGGATAAAAGATCCCCCAGGCATATCTGGAATAAGAGAGGAGATAAACAAAGCCCGCTACCTGTCCCAGATGCTCGTGATTAAAGAAGAACCAGTCTACCTGAGCCTCTTCTCCGGGCAGGAATGTTAGCGGGTGGTACGCGCTATGTTTAGGCGCGCGATATTCCTGTGTAAATCTGGCCACAGACACATAACCGCCCTGATAGCCATAGGCCTTAAGCCGCTCATACACCTGAGTCGCTTTTAATAAAGAATGCTGTTTGTACCAGTGCGCTATTAAATGATTGTATTCGTCAAGAATAGACGCTCTTGGGATCGCGGCAGCCGATCCCGTCCCTTCAAGTATCCTCCTGACCCGCTTACGGCTGATTCCAAGAGACTCAGCTATCTGGCGCCCGGAGAGTTTCTCCACCTGATAGAGGTGCAGAACCCTCTGAACCAACGATTCTTCATTCATACTATCGTCTCCTTCTCGCGTTAAAGGTTTTCAGAAGATGCTCGAGACGTCATACAGATGGCCTCTCGGCAGCCGGTTGGCCACGCGTTTCAACCGCGAGCGATTATCCCTCATATACATGAGCCTTGACAATGGACTTGCTTTTGTCAAACGCATCATAAGCCACCTAGAACCCTGTGTTAAGTAACACTTATCTGCTTGTCTCTCAACGAGTTCGGTCAATATCACCTTGCTTTTGTCAAACAGCTGCAGGGAACGGGTTTTTCGCATACGGACTCTTGTGTCATCGCGGTTTTTTTGCGAGATGAGGGGGTATTCCAGGCGGCGTAGCCGGCTGTACTCGGGATGGGCTTTGTTCCATAAGCGCGATAGTCCGCGCTGATAGTCAAGGCAATCGGGGTTTTTGATACGCCAGGCCGATTCATTAAGCCTTTGGCGTTTTGTCTGGCATGCGGGCTTTGAACAATATCGCTGGCGGCCTTTGGTCCTGGGGTCAGGCCCAAACAGCTCTCCGCACCACTGGCAGCGTCTTTGTCTTCGCCTTATGTGTAATGGCTTGATAGCCTGTCTCATTATTCACCTCTTATAGAGACAAGCTTGCCATCTTTGAACGGATCTACCTAATGAATTGTTGTTCCGGAAGAGGCGGGCCCTACACCATTTCTCGTTTTACTCGTCAGGTACAGGGCAAGCGGGATATCCACATATCGCGGGTTATCAACAAAGAGAAAAAAGAAGCAAAAAAGAGAAAGCGACTACTACTATTCTAATTCTTCCCCAAAGAACCACTATGATTATTATTGGTACCGTTGGGATGATTACCTACACGGGTTCAAGGATCACCACTAAAAATCGTTCTATCATACTAGAAAATCAAGTAGTTACAACAATAGTGAGTCGCAACACTTTTTAACCATTATACCC
>CAIRWO010000191.1 GCA_903882345.1 Candidatus Omnitrophota bacterium
CCCATGCATCCGACTTCAAAATAATTCTTTATCTTCTGCTCTTTGGCAAAATCCGCCAGAACCTTACACTGAGTAGCGCTTTTCAAATCTTTAGCAGGCGCGAAATGATCGGGCACCAAAACCACTTTGTTTTTATCGAAGACCTTCTTGAAACCGGCCTTCTTAAACTCGGAGATCGCGATGGGCGCAGTGATATCATTGCCCAAAGCGACATCCACCTTGGCTTCAATAAATTCACCCGGCTTAATATCTTTTTTGCCGGTATGAGCAAGTAAAATTTTTTCCGCTATCGTGTAACCCATATTTTTTGGTTTTTTCTATTAGAATTTCTTGGCAATCAAAGTAGCGTTGTGCCCGCCAAAACCCAAAGAATTGGAAAGGCAAGCCTTAACAGAGACTTTTCTTGCGGTATTAGGAACGTAATCCAAATCACATTCCGGATCAGGATGTTCATAATTAATTGTAGGCGGGATAATTCCGTCTCTTATAACCAAACAGCAAATAGCAAACTCAATTCCTCCGGCAGCACCCAAAGGGTGGCCGATCATGGATTTCGTGGAAGAGATCATCACCTTGCGGGCGTATGCACCGAAAGACTTTTTGATTGAAAGAGTTTCTATTTTATCATTTAATTTTGTAGAAGTACCATGTGCATTTATATACCCGATATCTTCAGGATTAAACCCGGCATCCTTTAGAGCCAAATTCATCGATCTTCTCGCTCCGTCGCCGGTAGGCTCGGGTGCTGTCATATGATATGCATCGCATGACATACCGTAACCGACAATTTCCGCATAAATATACGCCCCTCTCTTCTTTGCATGCTCTAAAGATTCCAATACCACTAAACCGCATCCTTCGGCGATTATGAACCCGGTACGATCTTTTTCAAAAGGCCTACAAGCCTTATCAGGTTCATTATTCCTGGTGGAAAGCGCCTTTAACGCGCAAAATCCTCCTACGCCAGTAGCAACAATACAGCTTTCAGTCCCGCCGGCCATCATCAAATCCGCATCCCCGCGCTCAATTATCTTAAATGCATCCCCTATGGAGTGAGATCCCGAAGCGCATGCAGTAGCCACTGCTGAATTCGGCCCTTTTAGCCCCAAATGAATAGCAACCTGCCCGCTTGCACCGTTTACAATAAGCATAGGGATCAAAAATGGAGAAAGCCTCGAAGGTCCTTTACTAAGGAAAATTTTATGCTCAACCTCAATGGTATGTAAACTTCCAATACCTGAACCTACTATAACACCAAATCTATCCCTATCCACCTCATCCATATTCAGGCCGGAGTCTTTGATCGCGTCTTTCGCGCAGGCTACGGCATAAAGGCTGAACTTATCCATACGCCTGATATCCTTTGAGCTCATTCCGTAAGTAAGCGGGTCAAAGTTCTTAACTTCTCCGGCAATACGGGAATCGAACTTTGAAGCATCAAAAGAAGTGATCGGGCCTATGCCATTCTTACCTTCTTTCAGCGCCTTCCATGACTCGGTAACAGTATTGCCTACCGGAGTGATCATGCCTAAGCCTGTAACTACAACTCTGTGTTCTGACATTAACTTATATCCTCATTTAAAACTTACCCCGCCCAACGAAAAGGCGGGGTAATGACTTCTACAGCCAATCTATTTATTAAAATTACTTACCAGCGGTCTTATCTTCAATGTATTTGACTGCATCGCCGACTGTAGTAATCTTTTCTGCGTCCTCATCGGGGATCTCGATACCAAACTCTTCTTCTAAGGCCATTAC
>CAIRWO010000192.1 GCA_903882345.1 Candidatus Omnitrophota bacterium
ACAAAGGAGGACCTCATATGAATATAAGAGTAACATAGGTTATAGTAGGATAGGAGCGCGTCACATATTATAAAAAAGACAAGGAGAGTAAAAATGTTAAAACAGATCGCACGATTGAAAATAGGCTTAGTTATTCTTTTGGGCATCCTGTTGTCTTGCTCAAGCGTATTCGCGATGGGAGATAGGGTCAGCGGGGGATATAACAACAGGGGCGATAGCAGAGATAACAACAGGGGCGATAACAGAGATAACAATAGAGAAGATAGGCATTACTACCGCGATGGCAAGTGGTATAAACATGATTCGCAAGGGCGTGAAGTCACCGTTGCCGATCTCATTATCGGCGCGCTCGTTGAGGCTCCGCCGCCTCAGCATACAACCGTTATCATTCAAGGCGCCCCATACTACTATGATAACCGGCACTACTATCAGCAAAGACCTAATGGCGGTTATGTTGTTGTCGAGCCGCCAAGGGGAAGATAGCTTTTCCGGAAGGCACCAACCTACAAGTTGATAAGTAGTTAAGAGGTCCCAAGCCCTGATTACTGAACGTAGTCAGGGCTTTTATATTCCCTGAGAGCATAGGAAAAAATTATTGAGGAGTTCATTCATGTGTAGTAGAATACATACCGGGAGGCGGGTAGCCGCTACACATGAAAATGATGAAGAAAAAGAAAACGAAAAAACTTGCATCGAAAAATAAGATCCGGAAAGCGGAGCGAGTGCGGCTTGCGGAGTTGATCCTGCAGCAAGCCAGTGAGCTCAAGCTTAAAGACGGGCAATTAAGGGATGGGGCAGAGAAACAGACAAGGTCAGAAGAACAGATCCAGATAAATACCACTTTAATACGGAAAAAGGATTTAGAGATCGCTAAACAACGCGAGGAGCTTTTGCACGTTACCAGGGTAGGAAAGCTTGCAGAGTTCGTCTCGTCCTTGGCCCATGAGATCAGCCAGCCCCTCACGGCCATTCTCTCGTACGCTCAAGCTTCCCAACGTATGCTCGCTGACAGGGAACCTGAGCTGCAGAAGATCCTTTCATACATAATTGATGATGACCAACGGGCGGTTGAGGTCATACGGCGATTACGTTCACTGTTAAGAAAGAGTACGCCTGAAATGAAGCTGTTGGACATTAATGTCCTTATTAATGATACCGTTATGCTTATCGCTACCGATGCCGCCGTAAGGAACGACGTTTTAAAAACCGGGCTTGAGAGAGATCTTCCGCTTGTCCGCGGCGACCGGATACAACTGCAACAAGTTATCCTGAATCTTATCAGTAATAGTTTTGATGCCTTGGAGAACAGCCGGGGCGCCCGTGAAATATTGATCCGTACATCGCGCAAAGACTCCCGCACGATCATTGTTGAGGTGAAGGATTCCGGATGCGGGATTCCTGCGCGCAATATGCCTAAGCTCTTCACCCACTTTTTTACGAGCAAACCGGATGGTTTGGGTATGGGGCTGTCTATCAGCCGTTCTATTGTTGTGGCGCACGGCGGAAGTTTGGATGCAAAAAATAGCCGCGGCCGAGGGGCTACCTTTTATTTCACCATTCCTGTCGGCACAAAAGATGCTTAATGAATAATCGCAAGCCGCTTATCTATGTCGTTGATGATAACGTCTCTATATGCAGGGCCCTGGCCTTATTGTTAAAATCGCATGGGTTTACGGTCAAAACGTTCACTCGCGCAGCGGGCTTCCTGTCATATAAGCATCCCAAACTGGCGTCATGCCTGATCCTGGATATCCGCCTGCCGGATATCGATGGACTTGCCCTTCAGCAGACAATGGCTCGGCAGGGCATCGCCATTCCTATTATCTTTATTACCGGGCACGGTGATATCCCCATGAGCGTAAAAACCATGAAGGCAGGGGCAATAGATTTTCTTCCCAAGCCCTTTACGAAGAAGAAGCTACTCGATGCTATTACGCAAGCTATTTTAAAAAGCAAAGCTCACAATAAAGAACAAGCCGAAATATCAAAGATCAAACGCCGCATCGGGACCCTGTCTCCGCGGGAACTTGAAGTGTTTCGTTTCGTGGCCCAAGGGATGTTGAGCAAGCAAATTGCCTTTAAGCGGAGGACTTCCCTCCAGACTATAAAAGTCCACCGCGGCCGGGTCATGCAGAAAATGCAGGCTAAAACCGTAACAGAGCTCATCCGTTTCGCCCAAAAAGCAGGCATTACTACCTCCCCCCAAGCCTAGGATTATACCTAGGTACAATTGATTTAATCCCTGTTACTCCTATAATGACGAGTGGATGCGGCAGTAAAAAATGAGAGACCGTGGTCTCTAACAAGCAGGAGATTTTATCCGTTATTTTAAAGCGGCACTTTATTTGTTTGCATTTATTGTATTCGCTTTATCGGTTGCGACTACCAGCTATTGTCAGCCATCCGATGCGGACAAACCAAAACTAGTCATTTTTCATTCACCCTCCTGCCATTACTGCATCAAGGTGAAACAGGAGATCATCCCGGAAATAGAAAAAAAGTACAAGGAC
>CAIRWO010000193.1 GCA_903882345.1 Candidatus Omnitrophota bacterium
ACAGGCTCGGGATAAATTCGGCCCAACAACTTATGTTCACTAATTTTATTAGCTCCATAAGTTGTGGCCTCATTTAAGGAGGCTAAAATGACAGTAAAAATCGGTATCAATGGATTTGGAAGGATCGGCAGGCTGGTTGCCCGCGCTATCCTGGAACGTAAAGATTCAGGCTTAGAAATTGTCGCGGTCAATGATCTCACCGACGCAAAAAGTAATGCTTACCTGCTTAAGTATGACTCGGTGCACGGCAGGTTCCCGGGAGAGGTAAAGGCTGCATCAGACGATTCAATATCGGTTGACGGTAAAATAATTAAAGTCTTAGCTAAGAAAGATCCTGCAGAGCTGCCCTGGGGGGATCTTGGGGTGGATATCGTCGTGGAATCTACCGGGCTTTTTACCATAAAAAAAGACGGCATAAACAAAAAGGGCAAGGAAGTCAAGGGCGCGGAAAACCATATCACTAAGGGCGGGGCGAAAAAAGTAATCATCTCTGCTCCCGCGGAAGGAGAAGACCTCACCATAGTCATGGGGGTCAATGAAGATAAATACGACCCTAAAAATCACCATGTGCTTTCCAACGCGTCATGTACTACCAACTGCCTGGCGCCCCTGGCTAAAGTAATTAACGATAAATTCGGTATTGTAAAAGGCCTGATGACGACTATTCATGCCTATACCAATGATCAGAGACTACAGGATATGGTGCATTCAGACCTGCGCCGCAGCCGCGCCGCAGCGCTATCAATGATCCCTACTTCTACGGGCGCAGCAAAGGCACTATCGCTGGTTATTCCCGAATTAAAAGGCAAACTTGACGGTTTTTCTATGCGTGTGCCTTGCCCGAATGTATCGGTAGTTGACCTTACCTGTTTGCTTGCTAAAAAGGTGACCGTCGAAGATATTAATACTGCGTTTAAGGATATGGCCGACGGAAAGCTAAAGGGAATTCTCGGCTATACCGATGATCCGGTTGTTTCCGTTGATTTTAACCATTGTTCACTAAGCTCGATAGTAGACGCTAAAAGCACAAAGGTCATCGGCGACGATTTCATTAAAGTGCTATCTTGGTACGATAATGAATGGGCGTATTCCTGCAGGGTCGTAGATCTTTGCAAGTATGTCGCGCAAAAGGGTCTGTAAACACTAGGTGAATGATAATCTTTGCGATCCTGGTTACCGGTTTTAGCGGGTTAGTCGCGCAGATATTACTACTGCGCGAGTTGCTGGTAAGTTACCTTGGCAATGAATTAACATTAGGAATAATTTTAGCCGATTGGCTGATCGGCGAAGCGCTGGGTGTTTTTATAATCGGAAAACTTATCGACAGGATCCGCAACAAGGCCGCTGTCTTTACCATATTACAGATCGGTTTTTCGCTTGCCTTGCCCAGCTGCCTGTATTTGGCGCGCACATACAAAGCGATGATCGGCGTGCCTGCGGGCGAAGCCGTAAGCCTGGCGTTCATCTTTTATTCCTCTTTTTTCATCATCCTGCCTGTGGCGTTTTGTCACGCCGGGCTTTTTAGCTGCGGCTGTAAACTCCTCTCATCAAACCGCAGCGGAACAAAAGAAACGCCGGCTGGTTCAATAGCAAAAATTTATGCCCTGGAAACAAGCGGGACGATCATCGGCGGCATTACGCTGACTTACGTCCTGCTTTCCCGTTTTGATCCCTTTCAGATCGCCTTTGTGGTATCTGCGGCAAGCCTCCTGGTTAATCTGCCGTTCCTGAATTTACCCTCGGCAAAGATAAAGATCTTAAGATACTTGAATCTTTCCCTGGCCGGTGTATTTATTTATCTGTCCATTTCAGGTTCATCCGCCTATATTCAAAATATGTCCGTTAAACGGCAGTTTGCTTCCGCAGAACTGCTGGATTACCGCAGTTCCCCTTACGGCAATATTACGGTAATAAGAAAAGAGGGGCAGCTTACCTTTTTCTATAACGGCCTGCCGATAATAACCTCGCCGTTCCCCGATGTAACTTTTAGCGAAGAATTCGGTAATCTACCGCTTTTATTCCAGCAAGATCCCAAAAAAGTCCTGATTATGGGCGGCGGAGTAGGGGGGATAATTTATGAAATACTTAAATACCCCGTAGAGAGGATCGATTATATCGAACTCGACCCCATGGTTATCGCAATGTTAAGAAAATACCCTACAGCGCCGATAAAAATGGAACTTAGCGATAAGCGGGTCAATATCATAAACACCGACGGCCGAGTTTTCCTGCACAATACCGCTAGAAAATATGACCTGATATTGATCGGATCCTCCGACCCTCGCGAGCTGTCTACAAACCGTTTTTTTACCTCCGATTTCTTTTCTCTGGCAAAAGAAAAATTGCACCGCGCGGGGATCCTCTCATTCTGCCTTCCCGGATCCCTTACCTATTTAAGCAGCGAGCTAAAAAACCTTAATGCCGGCATCTTAAACGCCGCAAAAGAAAATTTCGCCTACGTCCGTGTTTTACCAGGAGACTATAATATGTTTTTTGCCTCCGCTTCCGGAGAGATCATGGATATTACTGCCGCTACGCTCTCCTCAAGGATCAATGCGCTTAATATTAAAACCAACCTGCTTCTCCCCGCTTACCTCGATTATCGGTTAAACAACCAATGGAGCGAGTGGTTTTACCGGTCAATGGCCGGTTCGACAAAAATAATCAATAAGGACGAAAAACCATTCGCGGTCTTTGAAGCGCTGATCCTCTGGAATAAGCAATTCTCCGGGAAATTTAGCCGTATCCTTAATTATCTGTCCGGCCTTAACCTTAAAATGGCGCTGGCGCTGATCCTCGTTATCGCCTTTCCGGTTTTCCTGCTTACTTTTTTAAGGCGCGGCAAAGAGACAACCCTGAACATAACCTATTCCATTACTACCACCGGCTTCTTCGGTATGCTGATCAGCCTGATAATCATGTTTATGTTTCAGGTCCGCTACGGCTGCCTCTACCGGGATATCGGCATGCTCACCAGCCTGTTTATGGCCGGCTCGGCAATCGCCAGTATTCTCGCGCTTAGGCTATTAGGTAACAAAGATACCGGCATTGCCATTGATCTATTGGTCCGGGTGGAAGCTGTGATAATCGTCTTTACGATTATCACAGCATGCTTAACCAGCCTGCTCGGCTACGGTAATTTTTCATATTTGGCCTTACTGGTATTGTCATTTCTTGCCGGTTCACTTGTAGGGTTGGAATTCCCTCTTGCGGGGAAAATTTATACCACACAGAGAAAAGAAGTAGGAGAGACATCCGGCACGCTTTATTTTGCCGATCTCATTGGCGGCTGCCTTGCCGGGGATTTAGGCGGCGTACTCTTACTACAGGTAGAAGGGATCACCAACACCTGCCTGGTGCTGGCGCTGCTTAAATCATCCAGCCTTACCGCGCTTATCTTTTACAAAAATACTACAAAAAAAACACTTTGACAAATAAGCCGGTTACGATATACTAATAGCTTAAATTAATTTTAGAACAGGAGTTTTGATCATGGCGAAATTAACCGTAACAGACCTCCAGTTAAAGGGCAAAACCGTCTTAATGCGCGTTGACTTTAATGTGCCGCAAGATACAAATTTGAAGATTACCGATGATACGCGCATAAGGGCAACCCTGCCGACAATAAAATATATACTGGAAAATGGCGTAACTAAACTCATTCTGATGAGCCATCTAGGCCGGCCGGATGGAAAAATAGTGGCTAAATACAGCCTTAAACCAATAGCCGTAAAACTACAGGAATTACTCGGCCAACCGGTCCTTTTTTTAAACGACTGCGTAGGCGCAAATATCAAAAATGATATCGCGGCGGCAAAAGAAAGAATCGTTCTTCTGGAAAACTTAAGGTTTCATGCAGAAGAGGAGGCAAACGACGCGGGTTTTGCCAAGCAACTTGCCTCTCTGGCAGATATTTTCGTGAATGACGCCTTTGGCACTGCCCACAGAGCGCATGCCTCTACAGAAGGCGTAACCCACTACCTTAAATCCGCTGCCGGGTTTCTCTTAGAGAAAGAAATCGAATACTTAGGAAGCGCGGTTGCCAACCCAGAGAGGCCATTTGTCGTTATCCTGGGAGGTGCCAAAGTTTCCGATAAGATCGGCGTGATCGAGAACCTGCTGCCCAAATGCGATGCGATCATTATCGGCGGCGGTATGGCTTACACCTTCCTTAAAGCACAGGGCAAAGCAATCGGCAATTCGAAACTGGAAAAGGATAAGCTTGATCTTGCCAAATCAATTTTAGATAAAGCTAAACAGTTAAAAAAAGATATCCTGCTGCCCATAGATAACTTAATAGTCGAAACAATTGACGCCGGCGCAAAGACCGAGCTCGTAGGAGAGAATATCCCCGATGGCAAGATCGCCGTGGACATCGGGCCTAAGACAATCGCCTTCTTCGAAGAAAAACTAAAAACCGCAAAGACGATTGTCTGGAACGGGCCGCTGGGAATATTTGAAATGGACCCATTTAGCAAGGGCACGCAGGAAATTGCCAAATTTATATCTGGCCTTAAGGCGGTTTCGATTATCGGCGGCGGCGATACCGCGGCAGCTGTGGCAAAATTTAACCTGGAAGACAAAATGACCCACATCTCAACCGGCGGAGGGGCAAGCCTGGAGTTTTTGGAAGGTAAAATTCTTCCCGGTATAGCGGCATTAACAGATAAATAAAATGAGAAGAACAATCATTGCCGGTAACTGGAAAATGTATAAGACTCTTAAGGAGGGCCAGGAGTTGGTTGTTGCCTTAAGAAGGGATCTTTACAAAATAGAAAATGTGGATATTGTAATTTGCCCTCCCTATACTTTACTTGCTTATTTGTCGGATGCCTTGGAAACCAGCAATATAACTTTGGGGGCGCAAGACTGCCATTGGCAGGAGGAAGGCGCCTTTACCGGAGAGATATCCTGCAAAATGCTTAGAGACGCCGGATGTAACTTCGTCATCATCGGCCACTCCGAAAGAAGGCAATATTTTGGAGAAACAAACGATTCGGTAAATAAAAAAATTAAAGCGGCATTAAAAACCGGGCTTTTACCGATTGTCTGCGTAGGAGAAAACCTTTCTGAAAGAGAAAATAATAAGACTTTCGACGTCATTACCGACCACGTCCAGAACGGGCTCAAGGATATAACCGCTGAAGACATGGAGAAGATCGTTATTGCCTATGAACCGGTATGGGCGATTGGCACAGGCAAAACCGCCACGCCAGAGCAGGCAGAAGAAGTGCATAAATTTATCCGGGGTTTGTTAAATAAACTTTTCGGAAAAGAAACGACAAATATGATCAGGATCCAATACGGCGGCAGCGTTAAGCCGGAAAATATAACCGAGTTGATGAAGCAGCCGGATATTGACGGCGCGCTGGTGGGAGGCGCCAGTCTTTCCGTTGAATCGTTTTCAACAATCGTAAAGAAAGCAAACGAGGTAATAAAATGATAGGCATAGTAATCACAATACACGTAATAATCTGCGCGCTGTTGATCACCATAATCCTCATACAGGCAGGCAGGGGAGGCGGTTTGGTAGAAGGTTTTTCCGGTGTCGAATCGATGTTCGGCCCCAAAACCAGCAATTTCCTTACCCGCATGACCAGTATCCTGTCAACGCTATTTTTTATAACCTGCATCGGCCTGGCATTCTTATCGGCAAAGCAAAGCAAATCGCTGATGACAGGCATAAAAGTAAATGCCAAAGCGGCATCTGCGCCTGCTGCAGAACCTTCTCAAACACAGCCTGTTAAAACACAGGATGCCATCCCCGCAAAATAAAAGATTATTCTGGGTTTACGCCTTAAGCGCTGCGGTTTATTTTAACCAAGGCATCGAAGGGCTCCCTTCCCAAGGTCTATTCTACTATTTAAAAGATACCTTAAAATTCTCTCCGCAGAAGATCATGTTTTTAACCAGCATTACTACCTTCGCCTGGCTGGTTAAACCGCTGATCGGCTATGTTATCGATAATTTCTTAAGCAAAAAATTATGGATCTGCTTTTCCCTGGTCTTCAGTAGCGCGATCGTCATGATCATCGGCATGATGAATTTGCCGCTTGCAGCCCTGGTGGCTGTATTATTGTTTAGTTCTACCGGTGCCGCGTTTAGAGACGTGGCAGCGGATGGGATCATGTGCGTAGAAGGCAAAAATTACAATACTACCGGAAAGATCCAAAGCGTACAGTGGATAGCGATTTCCGTATCCGGCTTGATCACCGGGATACTGGGAGGCTACATTGCCCAAAAATGGGATTATAAAACCGGATTTTTATGGCTTATCCCTTTTTACGCAATCGCGCTGGTGATCGCCTGTTTTTACCGCCAAAGCCCGCAGATAGAGGGACAATATCATAAAAATTACGTATTCGCGGATCTGAAAAATTTACTTCAGAACAAGCAACTGATGTTTACCGCGTTTTTTATATTTCTTTATCAATTTTCCCCTTCCTTCGGCACGCCGCTTTTTTTTATCCAAAGAGATACTTTTGGATGGGGTAAGATCTGGATCGGTACACTAGGGACGATCGGCATGGGTTTCAGGATAATCGGAGCCGTATTTTATTATAAGTTCAGCCAGCGGATAAATATTAAAAAATGGATCTATATTTCAGTATTCGTAGGAGCAACAACCACGCTAAGTTACTTATATTATACACCGCTAACGGCAGTTATTTACGAGATCATATACGGCTTTCTCGGGATGTTTATCTTTATTATGCTGCTTGACCTTATGGCGAGAAAAACTGCCAAAGGCTTTGAGGCGACTTCTTTTGCGCTGCTCTGCAGCTTCAGCAATCTTGCCATGACCGCCAGTAATTTATCCGGGGCGCTCTTGCTGCCCAGACTGGGCCTCAAATGGCTGATCGTGATTTCATCACTAACCAGTTTTTTATGCCTGTTTTTGATCAAGGGGATCCATGAACCGGCCCACGCTGATACTAAACAATAGAAACGTCCCCTTTTTTACTTGCCTTTTTACGAATACTTTAATATAATATGAAGCTATGATAGATATGTTAAGGCCGTACATACTGGCATTTATTCCTATCTTCGTGGCAGTGGATTCCATCGGCAATATCCCGCTTTTCATCGCCCTCGTGGAAAATGCCAATAAAAAACAAAGACATAAAGCCATTGTCGATTCGGTTACCACTGCTACGCTGATGGCGGTGGTTTTTATGTTCGCCGGCAAATGGGTCCTGCGTATCCTCGGCATCACCATCCCAGATTTTCAAATTGCCGGCGGAGCGCTCTTGTTTGTCATCTCCTTAAGGCTATTGCTTCCCGGTTCACGCAAATACTCATTAACCGACGGCCATGATAAAGATATCGGGGTTTTTCCTCTTGGTACGCCCTTGATCACCGGGCCGGCGGTCCTGACGACAACGCTGATCATGCTTGATGCCCACGGTGTTGTCCCGACCTTCGCGTCTCTCATCCTGAATATGGCCATAGTCTGGGTGACTCTGGCCAAAGCGGATTTAATTATGAAACTATTTGGCGAAGCAGGCACGCGCGCCTTCTCCAAGATTATGTATATATTGCTTGCGGCGATCAGTGTAATGATGATCCGCCTCGGGATCACGGGGGTAATCACAAAATGGTAAAAAAAGTCCTGACCTTCATTATGGCCGGCGGCAAAGGCGAGCGCCTCTGGCCCCTGACCAAAGACCGCACAAAACCGGCAGTGCCGTTCGGCGGCATTTACAGGATCATCGATTTTACCTTAAGCAACTGCATCAATTCCGGCCTGCGGAAAATGTACGTGCTCACGCAGTATAAATCGGCATCGCTGCAAAAGCATATCCGCTTGGGCTGGAACATCCTCTCATCGGAATTAGGAGAATACATTGAACTGCTGCCCGCCCAGCAGAGAGTGGGGGATACCTGGTACCTGGGCACGGCGGACGCGATTTATCAGAACCTTTATACCCTGGAAATCGATAAAACCGATGAGGTATTGATCCTTGCCGGCGATCATATCTATAAAATGAATTATTACACGATGATCGATTTTCATCGTGAGGTAGACGCGGATCTTACCGTAGGCGTCGTGGAAGTGAACAAGGAACGGGCGTCTCATCTGGGCGTAGTCGATGTCGATACCCTGGGCAGGGTCACCGGTTTTCAGGAAAAGCCCGCAAGACCTAAAACCATCCCCAATAAACCGGAAAAGGTCTATGCCTCAATGGGGATCTATGTCTTTAAACATAACGTTCTGGAACAGGAGCTAATGGAAGACGCCAAGGACGGCGGCAAAAGTAACCACGATTTCGGTAAGGACATCATCCCACAGATGCTCAAGAAAGGCCTGAAGGTCGCGGCCTATAATTTTATCGACGAGAATAAAAAAGAGGCGCAATACTGGAGAGACATCGGGACAATCGACGCCTACTATGAAGCGAACATGGATCTGGTAGAGGTCGATCCGGTATTCAACCTCTACGATAAGGAATGGCCGATCCGCACATACCAGGAGCAGTTCCCTCCGGGAAAAACGGTTTTTTCCGGAGAAGAAGTTACAGGCCGGGTTGGCCTGGCGCTTGATTCTTTCGTTGCCGGCGGCTGCATTATCAGCGGAGGCAGGGTTCAGCGTTCGATACTTTCGCCTAACGTAAGGATCAACAGCTATTCCCAGGTTTATGATTCCATACTTATGGAAGGCGTTAATGTCGGCAGGCATGCCAAGATAAAACACGCGATAATCGATAAGGACGTCGTTATCCCCCAGGGAATGGTTATCGGCTATGACCCTGCTGAAGACCGCAAGAGGTTCTTTGTCAGTGAATCAGGCGTAGTAGTCGTTGCCAAGGGCACGGAAATTAAATGATACGCAAAGCAAAGATCAGCGATGTCAAACAAATACGGGAGCTGATCAATTCTTTTGCTAAAGAAGACCTGATGCTGCCGCGGTCGCTGAATGAGCTTTATGATAATATCAGGGATTTTTGGGTTTTCCAGCAAGGTAAGAAAATCATCGGGACTGCCGCCTTGCATATCTGCTGGCAGGATCTCACGGAAATAAAATCGCTTGCCGTGGAAAAGAAATGGCAGCGTAAAAATATCGGCAGGCAGCTGGTAAACTCCTGCATTGAAGAAGCAAAGAAACTGGGGGCAAAAAAAGTTTTCGCGCTCACCTATAAACCCGATTTCTTCAGGAAATTCGGCTTCCGCAAGGTAAAACATACCGACCTACCGCATAAAATCTGGGCAGAATGCATCAACTGCCCGAAATTCCCCAACTGCCAGGAGATTGCCCTGCTAAAAACATTGTAAAATTTTGGAGGAAACTATGGATTATCTGTTGACTGAAGAACAAAAAATGATCAAGGGCCTGGCGCATAAAATTGCCGAGGAAAAAATCCGGCCGGTAGCGGCAAAATACGACCAGAGCGAAGAATACCCCTGGGACGTGATTAAAGTGATCGCCGACTCGGATCTTTTCGGGCTCTTTATCCCGGAGGAATACGGCGGGCTGGGAGTAAACGTAATGAACCTCTGCCTGGCTACGGAAGAACTCTCGCGCGCCTGCGGAGGTATTGCCGTCTGTTATGCTGCTTCAGCACTCGGGACCTTCCCGATAGTCTTATTCGGTAATGACGCACAAAAGAAAAAATACCTGCCTGATCTGGCAAAAGGAAAAAAAGTTGCGGCATTCGCTATAACCGAGCCCGAAGCCGGTTCAGATGCCTCGGCAATCAAAACTACGGCCAAAAAAGAAGGCAAGCATTATATATTAAACGGCCTGAAGCACTTTATCACTAACGGCGGAGACGCGGAGATTTACGTGGTTATCGCCATGACCGATAAAACCAGGGGCGCCAGAGGCGCTTCGGCATTTATCGTAGAGAAAGGCACACCCGGGTTTAGTTTCGGCAAAAAAGAAGATAAATTCGGCATCCGCGCATCTTCCACCAGAGAATTGATCTTTACCGACTGCAAGGTTCCCGAAGAAAACCTTCTTTCCAAAGAAGGCATGGGTTTTATCGTTACGATGAAGACATTCGACATGTCCCGCCCGGGCGTCGCTGCCCAGGCGCTGGGCATTGCGCAAGGCGCGCTGGAACTGGCAGTTAAATACGTAAGAGAGAGGCAACAGTTCGGCAAGTCGATCTCCAGCTTTCAGGGAATACAATGGATGCTGGCGGATATGGCAACGGAAGTAGAGGCCGCAAGAGGCCTGGTCTATTCTACCGCAAGGATGCTTGACGCGGGAGTTAAAGACGTTGCCAAGGATTCGGCAATGGCAAAGATGTTCGCTTCCGACGTAGCAATGAAAGTAACGGTAGACGCCCTTCAGTTATTCGGCGGCTACGGCTATATGAAGGACTATCCGATTGAAAAATACGTACGCGATGCCAAGATCACCCAGATCTACGAAGGCACAAACCAGATCCAACGCAGCATTATCGCGCTGCAATTAATTAAGGAAATAGCAAAGTAAGTTAAAAGGTAAAAGTAAAAAGGCAAAGAGATGAATATTATAGTATGTATTAAACAGGTTCCCGAGACAACGGAAGTGCGGATCAATCCGGAGACAAACACCTTGATCCGCGAAGGCGTCAAATCGATCATCAATCCTTTTGATATGTATGCTATTGAAGAGGCAGTGCGGCTGAAGGAAAAATTCGGCGGTAAGGCCACGGTTATCTCTATGGGGCCGCCGCAGGCGGAAGCAGCATTAAGAGAAGCGTTATCTATGGGCATCGATAACGGGATACTTGTCGGTGACCGCGCCTTTGCCGGAAGCGATACCTGGGCAACCAGCTATACCTTAGCCGCGGCAATAAAAACTGCCGGCGAATTTGACCTGATCATCTGCGGTAAGCAGGCATCAGACGGCGATACTGCCCAGGTCGGGCCGGGCATTTCTACGCATCTTGATATCCCTCAGGTTACTTATGTAAAAAAAATCGAAGAAGTTAAAGACAAGGTAATGCGGGTAGAAAGGATGATGGAGGAGGGCTTTGAAATCATCGAAACTCCTTTACCCTGCCTGATTACGGTGGTAAAAGAAATTAACGAACCGCGGCTGCCTTCTTTAAAAGGGATGATGCGGGCAAAATCAGCCAAGATTACCGTATTGACGCAAAAAGAATTAGATCTTGATCCCCAGAGTATCGGGCTTTGCGGTTCACCCACGCAAGTGGTCAAAATATTTACCCCGCCTCCGAGAAAAGGCGGACAGATACTTTCCGGCGAGACAGAAGAAATTGCCGGCAAGTTAGTTGAATTAATTAAAGACGAGGTGCATTAATTATGGCCATTCACATAATTTCGGAAAAATGCACGGGTTGCAGCCTATGCGTAAAAGTCTGCCCGTTTGATGCCATCCGCATAATGGATAAGAAAGCATCCATAGATATGAATAAATGCAATCTCTGCGGCGCCTGCGTGCATGCCTGTAAACTTAAGGCGGTGATCATAGATAAGCCTCAACCTACCTGCATCCTGCCGGATATTAAAAACTACAAAGGCATCTGGGTATTTATTGAACAAAAAAATGGAAAGATCCAGTCAATTTCCTACGAACTTTTGGGTAAGGCGCATGAGTTGGCGCAAAAACTTAACTGCGAAGTAAGCGGAGTGGCTATCGGTAATAATCTGGACGATCAGATAGACGAACTATTCTGGCACGGCGCAGACAATATTTATCTTGTCCAGGCTCCGGAGATCGCTAATTTTCAGGATGATCCTTACACGAATATACTGGTGGAACTGGTCAAAAAATACAAGCCGGAGATACTGCTTTGCGGGGCAACGTCCATCGGCCGTTCCCTGGTTGCCCGCGTGGCGATCAAGATCAAAGCCGGCCTGACCGCTGACTGCACCGGCCTTGACATTGACCCAATAAAAAAGATCTTACTGCAGACACGGCCTGCTTTCGGCGGCAACATTATGGCAACGATCATCAGCCCGAATTACCGGCCGCAAATGGCAACCGTGCGCCATAAGGTCATGCAGCCAATGACCCCGGATAAAAAGAGAAAAGGCAAGATCATCAGGGAGGATTACGATTCCTCCGTCTATGCCTCACGCACGAAGCTGCTGGATATAGTAGAAGAGGTAGAATCGCTGGTGAATCTAGCCGAAGCGGATATCATCGTTTCCGGAGGCAGGGGTATGGGAAGCCCGGAAAATTTCAAGATCATCAAAGAACTTGCCCATGTCTTAGGGGCGGCTGTGGGTTCTTCGCGCGCAGCAGTTGATGCCGGATGGATGCCCTATTCGCACCAGGTCGGGCAGACCGGTAGGACCGTCGCGCCCAAAATATATTTTGCCTGCGGCATATCCGGCCAGATCCAGCATATCGTCGGAATGTCGTCTTCTAAAATAATCATCGCGATTAACAAGGATCCCGATGCGCCGATCTTTAAATACGCCACCTACGGGATCGTCGGCGACTTATTCCAGATCGTCCCTGCTTTGACCAAAAAATTCAAAGAAACGTTGCGAAAATAATTAATAAAATAATTTGACATTATCCAAAATAGAGTATAATAGAAGGTAGTAGAAAACAAACGGTTAGCGAAGCCTCGAAGTGAAAGAGAGGTCGAGTTGAAGAAGCCGATAATAAATGAAATCCATAAGGCAATTCTCTAAATTAGAGGATTGCCTTTTTTTGTTGCCAAAAGGGGAGGGTAAAGATGATGAATAACAGGATTTTTCCTGCTACGCCGGAAGTAAAGGAAACATTCAGGCAATTTGCAGAACAGCTAACCGGATGGCAGGTCAAAGACACCCACATCAAAAAAATCAAGGTCCATGCCTTCAGCGACCGCATCAAAAAGCCGGTAGACTCCAATGTCAGCGTGGGAGAAGAGCTCGATAGCAACCTTTCCAACAGCCCCCACGAACCAGTGCTGGCGATATTTGAGTCCGAGGCCAACGAATACCTCGTAGTGACGCCAAACAGGAACAACCAAAAAGGAACATTATACTTTTTCGATCCGCAGGAAGTCGTAGGTATCGAAAAAGAATAATGCCTTTTTAGGCATTAAATGTCAAAGGATGTAAACGTTTTCCTTGATAATTCCCGTTTTTTTATTATAATGTTACAGAACATACCTTGACCGGCTTATGATAAAGACTAAAGAAGATCTCATGACTTTAGACGATCTGGCGCTATACCTGAAGGTCAGCCGCAGGACAATCTACGAATGGCTAAAGGCAGGAAAAGTCCCGGCAGTAAAACTGATCGGGCAATGGCGCTTTAAAAAAGACAAAATTGATTCTTGGCTTGACGAGAAAACTACCAGATGTATTTCAAAAAGTTAGAAATTATAGGTTTTAAATCTTTCTACAACAAAACAACCCTCCACTTCGAACCGGGTGTCACGGCAGTCGTCGGCCCCAACGGTTGCGGTAAATCGAATATTTTTGATTCCATACGCTGGGTCCTAGGAGAGCAGTCCGTAAAATCACTGCGCGGCTCGGCAATGGAAGACGTGATCTTCAGCGGCACCGAAACCAAAGAAGCCCTATCCATGGCGGAAGTCAACCTGACTTTCGACAATTCCAATAAATTTTTCCCGGTTAACCACAATGAAGTCGTAATCACACGCCGGATCTTTCGCTCCGGAGAAAGCGAATACCTGCTGAATAAAACGCAGGTGCGGCTTAAAGATATCCTTGACCTGTTAATGGACACGGGGATCGGCGCGGAAAGCTACTCTCTTATCCCCCAAGGCAGGATCGATATGATCTTAAGCTCACGGCCGGAAGACAGGCGGCTGGTATTCGACGAGGCATCAGGGATCACTAAATATAAAACCCAGAAAAGAGAAGCGCTAAGAAAACTGGAAGAGACCGACCAAAACCTCCTGAGGGTCAATGATATCGTCACGGAGGTCAAGCGCCAGATTGGTTCACTGGAACGCCAGGCAAACAAGGCCCGGCGTTACAAAGAGGTCTTCGATGAATTAAAGGCAAAGGAGTTAATCCAAGCCAGCGCCCAAAAAGCAGATTTCGAAAAAACAAGAAACGAATTTATCGCCCGCTTGGCGATTTTGGAGTCACAAGAATCAGTTGTTGCCAACCTCATAAAAGAGGAAGAGGCGGCAATATCCGGTTCACAAGCAGAAGTAAGCACCCTGCAGGAGGCTGTCTTAAGCCTAAAAAATGAAATCATGAACCTGGAAAACCTCGTTTCCCGCAATAGAGAGCGAATAAATCTTAACAAAGAAAGAATTACGGAATTAAAAACCGGTAGAGTGCAGCTGACAACTCAACTGGAGCAGGCTAAGGCAAGGCTAGCAACCGATGAAGAAAAACTGAATACCTTAAAAAAAGAACATGCTGCCCTGAATAACAACATCGAAGAAAAATCCGCGTTGCTGAAAGAAAAGGAAACCCGGCTGAACAATATCTCTTCGGCGATAAAACTATCCCTGGAAAATATCCAAGACGCAAAGAAACGCATCTTAGAGTTAGTAACCAGGATCGCTGCCGCGAAAAACGAACTCGCCGACCTTACTTCCAGGCAGCAGATACTCTCGGCCAGAAAAAAGAGGCTTGAGCTGGAAAAATTAAAAACCGGCGAGGAAAAAGCCGTGATCGAAGCAGGCCTGACGGGCATAAAACAGGAACTCGACAGTATACAAAAAGGGTTCGACGCATTAAATAACCAGATCTCTGAGGCAAAAGCAGGACGAGAAGCGGAAAACGAGGGCCTAGAAAACATAAATGCCCAAATTGATGCGCTGGAAAAACAAAAGCTGTCGCTTGAGTCACAGAAACAATTCCTTGAAGAATTACGCACAAAATACGACGACATCAGCGAATCGCTAAACGCGGTGATCTACCTTGATAAGATCCCTGCTGAAAAGATCAGCGGCCTGGTGGTAAAAGTAACAAACACGGTCCAGGAAGGGCCGGGGAAATTAAAAGTTTCCGGAGAAGCCAAGCCGTTCGATCTGGATACGCATAGCATCGAAGAAAAGATAAACGAAATAGAAGGTAAAACTGAAACCCTAAAGAAAGCCAAAGCGGATAAAGAGGCCTGTATCCAGGAATTTAGCACAACAATCGACCAACTGCAGGAGACCCTGCGCCAGCAGGAAATCTCCTTAATAAATAAAAAAGCGGCCTACGAGTCTGCTTCCGGACAGTTCAATAAAATAAAGGAAGAAGAAGAGCTGATCGTAATAGAACTCGGGGATGTGAAAAATGACCTGGAAGCGACCGGAACAAAGATCAACGTATCCCGGGCCGGCGTAATGGGCTTAGAAGAAGAACAGAGGTCCTGCGATACCTTAATTACCAGCGAACAAAACAACATTACCCTGAATAATAATTCAAAAGAAGAAGTCCTGGTAAGTTCCGCCCAGATAAAGACCGAACTCGATGCCCTGGTCCAACGCATCTCATCAGACAGCAATAACCTGAAGATGTTGGAAGGCCGTTACCTGCAGGACGAAGAGAATACCATGAATATCGAAAAACAGATCAATGACTCCGATAATAAATGCCGCCTCTTGGAATCGGAAATCAACGAATTGGAGAACAAACTGCAGGAAAGCAGCAAAGATATCGCAGATAAAGGACACAGCCTGCAAGAAACGAGCAAAAGGTGCGAGGTAGTCGCGGATTCCCTAAGCGGGGCGATCAAAAAGATCGAAGAGGATAAAATAGAGCTTGATACGATTAAGAACAAGCTCTATGAACTTCAGATACAAAACAAAGATATTGAATTTAAATACCAGAGTATAAAAGACCGATTGCTGCAGGCATATAAAATTGACCTTGAGCAAACCGGCATGGCTGTGCAAGATAACCTACAGGCCGTAGATTCAAATATACTTCCGGAGGAAATCCAGAAACTCAAAGACAAGTTGGATTCTTACGGCTCGGTGAACCTCGTGGCGATCGAAGAATATGACGAACTAAAAAAACGTTACGATTTCCTTACGCAGCAGCAGACTGACCTGGTTACCGCCAAAGAAACGCTGCATGAGGCGATATTAAAGATCAACCGCACCACTAAAAAAATGTTCCTGGAAACCTTCGAGAAGATACAGATTGAATTCCGCAATTATTTCAAGTTATTGTTTAACGGAGGCGATGCTCAAGTTTACCTGCTTGACGAACAAGACCCTCTGGAATCGGGGATCGAGATCATTTGCCGGCCTCCGGGGAAAAAACTGCAGAATGTGCTGTTATTGTCGGGTGGAGAAAAATCAATGTCGGCAATCGCGCTGATATTTGCGATCTTTAAGATCAAGCCCGCGCCGTTTTGCGTCCTGGATGAGATCGACGCGGCATTGGATGAGGCAAATGTTGACAGGTTCGGCAGGACGCTGCAGGATTTCACTAAAATGTCCCAATTTATCGTAATTACGCACAATAAGAAGACGATCGCCAACGCCGACGTAATGTACGGCATAACAATGCAAGAATCCGGAATATCAAAAATCGTCTCCGTTAAATTTGCGCAGAGTAAAGACTCCTCCGCAGGAAAAACCGCTCACTCCCAGCTTAAAGAAGACGCAAACCCCGACACTCAAGCCGTAGCAGAATCGGTATAACTGCAGGTATTATTTTTGCCCTTATTTTTGGCCTGATAGAGCGCCTTGTCGCAAACGGCAACGATTTCGGAAGGAGAAGTCCCGTCTTCCGGGAATGATGCCACGCCTATACTTACGGTGAGTTGTTTATGCGGCAGGATCTCTTCGTGGACAAAATGGTGTTTCTGTATATCCAATCTTAATCTTTCGGCAAGCTGGAACGCTTCCTGTTTATCCGTCTGCGGCAGGATCTGGGTGAACTCCTCACCGCCGTATCGGC